>JAJZRH010000011.1 GCA_021802795.1 bacterium | reverse complement strand
GCCGGCATCATGTAGCGTGAACGGTCGTTCTCATCACTGGCGCCGACGACATCGCTTCGGTGACCAAAGATTATGTCGGACTCGGGAAGAGCGGGGAAACGGTGCTCGTGAGGAACGACGGGAGCGGTAACGCTTTCTTCCTCGTCCCGACCCGCTACGGGCCGAACGATCCGGTCTCGCTCCTCATACCGAAAGAAAGAAACGATATTCCCGCCGTACACGCCATCAAAGGAGAAGAAGGTATCTTCAGGAACGTGGTGGATTATCGCGGTATACGGGTCGTCGCGGCGACCCGGTATATACCGAGCGCCGGCTGGGGCATCGTCGTGAAAGTTGACGAATCCGAGGCGTTCGGGCCGATCAGATTGCTGCGCGACCTGTTCCTGCTCATCATAGGGGTCATCGCGCTCCTTATCGTGTTCATCGCCATTTCCGTCACGCGTTCCATAACCGGCCCAATAAAAGAACTGACGGATTTTGCCGGAAGTGTTGCCGCGGGCAACCTGAATGAAAGCATCATCATCCGGAGCTTGGACGAGGTCGGGCAGCTCGCGCAGGCATTCAATAATATGCTTTTCAAACTCAGGAGCGCTTATGAGACCTTGGAACAGAAAGTTGCCGAGCGTACGGCCGGCCTTGCGGAAAAGACCCGCGAGGCCGAAGAGAGCCGAAAGGCAGCATTCAACATTGCCGCCGACCTCAAGGACGAAGAAGAGAGACTCGCTGAAGAAAAAACCAAAGAGGAGCGTTTGGCGGACGATCTCAAAAAGTTCAAGCTGGCTCTGGACAATACGTCCGACCTGGTCATCATCACCGATCCGGAAGGGGTCGTCGTGTATGCGAACGCGGCGACGGGGAAGATAACCGGCTACGCGCCGGAAGAAACGATCGGTAAAAAAGCCGGGGCACTTTGGCGGATGCCGATGCCGCTTCAATATTACGAACAACTTTGGCGCACGATAAAGGAGCAGAAAATGCCGTTCATCGGGGAGATCCAGAACAAGCGGAAGAACGGTCAGCTCTACATTTCCACGGTGAGCATATCCCCGGTGTTGGATAAAGATAAGAACATCATGTTCTTCGTCGGTCTGGAACGGGACATCACCAAGGAAAAGGAGATAGATAAGGCAAAGAGCGAGTTCATATCGCTCGCCTCGCACCAGATGCGCACTCCGCTCACCGCCATCAATTGGTATTCGGAGATGCTCCTTGGGGGTGACGCGGGGAAAATGAGCAAGAAACAGAACGAGTACTTCCATGCCATTTATACCGCGGGGCGGCAGATGAACGACATCATAAAGTCCTTCCTCCACATATTGCGGCTCGAGACCGGCACGGTGGCGATGAATCCCGTTCCGGTCAATCTGGCGGACATAGCGAAGACGACCGTTAAAGAACTCTCGCTTGAGATAGGAAAAAAGAATCTTCGCGTCGTAGAGCAGTATCAGGATCCGTTACCCGAGCTCCGCATTGACGTCGAACTCGTCCGCGTTGTTTTGCAGAACCTCGTCTCGAACGCCGTGAAATACACACCTGAAAAAGGAGAAATGGCCGTCGAACTTCGGAGAGTTAAGCAGGGAGAGGCTGTTGCGGGGAAAACTGCGGTTCAAGACACCATTCTGGTAAGCGTTCACGATACGGGCATCGGCATACCCGCAGCCGATCGCGAAAAGATATTTACGAAATTCTTCCGAACCGATAACGCCAAGAAATGGGACCCGAACGGGAACGGCCTGGGCCTCTATATGACCAATAGGATGGTGGATACAATCGGCGGCGCCATCTGGTTCGAATCCGAGGAAGGAAAGGGTACGACGTTCTATGTGCTTCTTCCTTTGGACGGGAAAAGGGTGATACCATAATCCTGTATGACTATAGAAACCGGCAAAAAGAAGGTTCTCGTGGTCGAGGATGATCTGACCATCAGCAAGGCCCTGCACACGATGCTCGCGAAGGAAGGTCTCGACGTGGTCGAGGCGGAAAACGGCGTGACGGGCCTTGCCGCCGCGTTCAAGGAACGCCCTGATCTCATTCTGCTGGATATCCTGATGCCGAGGATGGACGGATGGGGAATGCTGAAGCAGGTGCGCGAGAAAGACGATTGGGGAAAGTGCGTGCCGGTCATCATTTTGACCAATTTGAGCGCGAACGAGGATGAGCAGATACGGCATATCGCCGAGCTCGGTCCCTCGTTCTTTATGGTGAAGGCCGATTGGAAATTAGAGGCCGTTGCAGAAAAGGTCAAAGAGGTGTTGAACGCCGAGAAGCTCCCCTGTCCGTAAAAAAGACGGGTAGCCGAGGCTACCCGGGTTGTCCCAAGACTCGCCAGTCAGGGAGTTGGGTTCGATTTCTCGAGCCGAATTGCCGCCTCCCCGGCTTCTCGTAGCGCTTCTTCGGGGTCGGTGAAGATCTCCGCCAATCGTTTTTTTGCTTCCTGCGGATTGGGCGGGCGTGTCGGCGCGGTGACCACCGGCACGGCTTCCGGCGCCGCGGTTGTGTCGTTGGTCGGCCGATGTTTGTCGAGGACCTGCTGTATCCTTTTCGCCGCTCCGGCCGCCTCATGCGCCTTGAGCGCTTCGGACCCGAGTACGGACCAAGGATCTTCCGGTCCCGGTTCATTGCGTCTGCTGCCCATAGGTCGTCCCTCCATGCGGTTGGACATGTTCAAAGTATGACAGGGATGCCGCCACCCGGTCAAGGGCGCTTATTGGAGAAGTGAATCCACAACCGCCTTCACGTCGCCTCCGTCGGCTTTACCTTTCAACTCCTTCATCAGCGTGCCGGTAAACTTGCCCCTAAGCGCCTCTAAAGAGGCGCCGGGCGAACGCCCTTCGGGCGTTTTAGCCGCGTCGGCCTTGGATGAGATGCCGAGCCCCGCCATCTTCGCTTTGGCGATCGGCATAATTTCTTCGCGGCTCATCATCTGGGGGAGGTAGGACTCTATGATGGCGAGCTCAAGCTTCTCCGGCTCGGCGAGGTCGTTCCGGGACGCCTTTTCAAATTGTTCTATGGAGTCCTTGCGCTGGCTCGCGGCGCGCTTCACGACGGTCAGCGCTTCCTCATCCGTGAGGAACTCGTCGGGTTTGCGCTTCTTGGCGACGACTTCGTTCGTCATCATGGTAACGAGCGAACGGAGCGTTCGGAGGCGGACTTCGTCATGAGCGCGGAGCGCCTCGGGGATGGATTGCTTCAGTGTTTCGTGGATAGCCATATCGGGTAGTATACTACGGACATGGATTTGTTCACCATTGCTCTCATCATCCTCGCGCTCTTGTTCGTGCAGGGCATCGGTCTGTATTTCATATTCAAGCGCCGCGAAGCGCCGGTAGAGGAGGGGAGCGGCATGGTGCTCCTCCAGCAACAGATGCAGGAGCTGGCACGGACCCTGGACGCGCGCGTCTCGGAATCGTCGAAAGCGATGCAGGAAAACGCGCACCGCCAGTTCTCCGAATCCAGCCGGCTCATCAAGGAAATCACGACCGAGCTCACCTCGGTGAAAGAAATCGGCCGGCAGACGCAGACCTACGCCGAACAGCTTCAATCGCTCCAAGACCTTCTTAAGAACCCGAAACAGCGCGGCATCTTGGGCGAGTACTATCTGGAGACCGTGCTCCGGAACGTGATGTCGCCGGAGGACTACCGCATCCAGTATCCGTTTAAGAACGGCGAGATCGTGGACGCCGTCATTATCATCAACAAGAAACTTGTGCCGGTAGACTCAAAGTTTTCGCTGGATAACTACAACCGCTTCGTGAGCACGCAGGTGGGTACGCCGGAGCGCGCGGCGGCAGAGAAAGCGTTCGTGAACGACCTGAAACTCCGCATCCAGGAGACCGCAAAATACATCCGGCCGGAAGAGGACACGATGGACTTTGCCTTCATGTTCATCCCGTCCGAGGGCATCTACTACGACCTCCTCACCAACCAAATCGGCGGAGGCGCCGAGGAGGAGAATCTCATCCAGCGGGCGGCGAGCAAATACAAGGTCATCATCGTCTCGCCGACCTCGTTCCTGGCGTACCTCCAGACGGTCATGCAAGGGCTCAAGGCGCTTCAGATAGAGGAGAAGGCGGCGGACATCCAGAAGCGGGTAGGGGAGCTCGGGAAGCACATCGGCGCGTATGAGGAGTTTTATAAGAAACTCGGCGTCTCGCTCGGCACCTCAGTTTCGCACTGGAACGCGGGTTATAAAGAGCTCGGCAAGATAGACAAGGACGTCTACCGCATCGCAGAGGCAAAGATAGGCATTGAACCGGAACTGCTGGACAAGCCGTCGGCATCGGACGAGTAGAAACTTGCCTATTTAGGGCGGAAATGCTAGATTACAGGGACTATGGAAGTGGCCGTAATCAAGACCGGCGGGAAGCAGTATGTCGTCTCAAAAGGCGACACTATCGCTATTGAGAAGCTCCCGGGGGATTTGAAGAAGGGTGACACGGTTGTCTTTGGCGAGGTGCTCCTCGTGGACAACGGCTCGGACACGACCATCGGCGCGCCGCTCATTAAGGGCGCGGAGGTCAAGGGCACCGTTGTTCTCGCCGGATTGGATAAGAAAGTTGAGGTGGTGAAGTACAAGCCGAAGAGCCGCTACTACAAGCGCCGCGGACACCGCCAGCCAATCTTGAAAGTGAAGATCGATTCGATCTCCTAACTTTTTTAGAGAACGGACCTACTTGAAAAGGCATGTCGCCTTATCTTTTATTTATTTAGTTACACACAATGCAAATAGGAAGATGGAATCATCAGTCAGGGGGAGGCAGCTCCTCGCATAGCAAAGGCGGCGCGAGCCGGCCGTATTCGCCGCGTCCGTCACAGGGCGGCAGCGCAAGCGGCCCGCGCCGCTACGGAAGCGATCGCGGCCCGTCCCGCGGCGGTTCGAGCTACGGCAGCCGGGGCGGTTTCGGCGGCAAGCCGAGCTTTGGCGGTCGCGGCGGTCAGCGCCGCGGGGGCTTCGGCACCTTCGGCGAGACCGAGGCGGAGATAGCGAAATTTACGAACAAAACGGTCGTGACGACCTCCGAGCCGGTATTCGTTGCGGAGCATAAGTTCTCCGACTTCGACATCAACCCGAAGCTCAAGGCGAACATTGAGGCGCACAAATACGTGTCGCCGACGCCCATTCAGGACAAGGCCATTCCGCATGCGCTCCTTGGACAGGACGTGGTCGGCCTCGCCGAAACCGGCACCGGCAAAACGGCTGCCTTCCTCATTCCGCTCATCGACAAGGTGATGAAGCAGAAAGGAGAGCGCGTGCTCATTATGGCGCCCACGCGCGAGCTCGCGGTGCAGATAGAGAAGGAGCTCGCGGGCTTTGCAAAGGGCTTGGGCTTCCGCGGCATGGTTGCCGTCGGCGGCGCCAATATCGGCCCGCAGATCTCCCAGTTGAAGCATGATCCGGCATTCGTCATCGGTACGCCGGGACGCCTGAAGGACCTCTTGGAGCGCAAGGCGCTCGTCTTGACCGAGTTCGGCACGGTCGTCCTCGACGAGGCGGACCGCATGCTCGACATGGGTTTCATCGACGACATGCGCCTCATTCTTTCCAAAATGCGCAAGGAGCGGCACACGCTGTTCTTCTCCGCAACGATGGGGAAGGATATCGAGCGCCTCATCGGCGACTTCCTGGACAACCCGGTCATCATTTCGGTGAAGACGCAGGATACATCAAAGAACGTCGAGCAAGATGTCGTCCGCATCCCGCGCGGCGCCGACAAATTTGAGGTGCTCGTTGATCTCCTCAAAGACCGCGATTTCAGCCGCGTGCTCATATTCGGCCGTACGAAGTTCGGCGTGGAGAAGCTCGCCAAGGCGCTGTCGCGCCGGCACATCCACGCGGAGAGCATTCACGGCAACAAGACCTACGGCGCCCGCATCCGCGCGTTGGAAGCGTTCAAGACGGGGAAGGTGGTCGCGCTTGTCGCGACCGACGTGGCCGCCCGCGGCCTGGATATCCCTGCCGTGTCCCACGTCATCAACTACGACCTTCCGTCCACGTATGAGGACTATGTCCACCGCATCGGCCGCACCGGCCGCGCAGAGATGAAAGGGAAGGCGTTGACCTTCGTGCAGGGCTAATCATTTATTACAAAAGAAAAACACTGCCCTATATGGTAGTGTTTTTCTTTATGTCGTGCGGTTACGCCTCCTTGCGATTGGTGAGTGCGGCACGGAGTGTCTCGGCATCGGAGTATTCAAGTTCGCTTCCGGTCGCAAGTCCTCGTCCGAGCACGGACACCCTCAGGTGATCGCGGTACGGCAGGAGCAGTTCGCGCACGCGGTCCGCCGTGTGTTCGCCCTCGCTCGTGGCCGAGAGCGCGAGCACCACTTCGCTCAGGTTATTTTTCAAACGCTTTTCAACGGTGCGCACGAGTTCTTTTTCTCGAATGGCGCCCTTGCCGGTAAGGGTTAGTACGCCGCCAAGGACGAAGTAGCGCCCCTTGTAAGTGCCGGCGCGCTCCACGGCGGCGAGGTCCTGATCTTTCTCCACGAGCAAGAGCAGAGAATCGTCGCGCTTGCCGTCGGAACAGTAGTTACAGACAAGCGCCGTGGTGCCGTTGTAAAAGCGGAGGCACTCCGGGCATTGATGGACGGATTTTCCCAGTGCCGTAATAAGCCCTGCGAGTTCGGTGCGTTCCGCGGCGGGGGCGGCAAGGAGGAAGTACACAAAGCGTTTTGCCTGCCGCGGTCCGATGCCCGGCAGGCGAGAGAGCGCACGCGCGAGTTCCTCGATATGGTCCATTAGAATTCCTGCGCGAGTTCGCCGTAACCCGAAGTGTCGACCGGTTGGAAAGTGGCGCGTTTCTCGTCAAAGTAGAGTTCGGTCTTGCCGGTCGGGCCGTTGCGGTGCTTCTCGATGAGTATCTCGGCGATGTTCGGGCGATCGCTGTCCTTGTTCTGCTTATCCTCGCGGTGGATGAACATCACCACGTCCGCGTCCTGTTCAATGGAACCGGAATCGCGCAGGTCGGAGAGGCGCGGTTTACCGCCGCGCTGTTCCACCGCGCGGGAAAGCTGGGAGAGCGCGATGACCGGCACTTCGAGTTCGCGGGCAAGCCCCTTGAGCGAGCGGGATATTTCCGTCACCTGCTGGACCATGGAGTCGGAAGCTTTGGTTGAGGTCGGCGCCATGAGCTGAAGGTAGTCCACGACGATGAGCCCGATGCCGCGCTCGCGCTTGAGGCGCCGCGCCACCGCGCGCATGGCGAGGATGTTATTGCCCGGCTTGTCGTCGATATAGATGGGCGCTTTGGAGAGCACCTCGAGCGCGTCGCGGATGCGGTTGAAATCCTCCTCCTCTTTTACCTGGCCGGTGCGCAGTTTCCAGGAGTTCACGAACGATTCAGCCGCGAGCATGCGGTCAATGAGCTGTTCCGAGCTCATCTCAAGCGAGAAGATGCCGACGGGTACGTTGTGGCGCACCGCCGCGTTCCGGGCGATGTCGAGCGCGAGCGAGGTCTTACCCATCGAAGGACGCGCGGCGAGGATGACGAGATCGGACGGATGGAATCCGGAAAGCAGGTTGTCGAGGGCGGGGAAGCCGGACGGGACGCCGCGGATGCCGCCTTCCTTGTGGGAAAGCGCCTCAATGCGTTCCCACGCCTCGTGTATTTTGTCGCCGATTGCGGTGAACTTGTGTGCGGCCGACGCGTTGCCGATGGCGTAGATATTTTTTTCTGCTTCATCGAGCACTTCCATCGTGTCGCGCGCCTCATCGTAGGCGGACTCATTGATGGCGTAGGCGGCGTCGATAAGCGAGCGCATCAGGAACTTGCGCGAGACGAGCTCGGCGTAGTGCGAGAAGTTGCCCGGCGCGGGTGCGCTGCCGGCGAGCTCGGCGAGATAGCTTCTGCCGCCGGCGCGTTCAAGCTGTCCCTGTCCCTGGAGGCGCTCGGAGAGCGAGAGCTGGTCGATGGGTTCACCGCGCTCGGAAAGCTCGCGCATCGCGCCGAAAATGATGCGATGTTTTTCCGCGTAGAAGGAGTCCGGATGGATAAGGTCGGAAACGTCGTGGATGGCGTCGGGTTTGAGAAGAAGCGCGCCGAGCAAGGCGCGTTCTGATTCAAGGGATTGCGGGGGAACGCGGTCGGTGGCCATTGCCGACCATTGTATCAAATCGCGTCCCTGGTCAACACTGGTCCGTCCGGGCCGTCATCCACACGATATCCACTGCGCTCGATATCGCCCCGGATGCGGTCCGCCTCGGCGAAATCCTTGGAAACGCGGGCTATTTCGCGCCGGGAGAGCATATCCCGGATCGCCTGAGGAATGTCCGCCTCCGCGACCGTCCCCGATGCCCTTGATTCGGCGAGCGAAAGGCCGAGGTGCACGTCGGCATCCTCCAAAAGCCCCCATTTCTCTTCCGGCGCGTAGTCTTCGCTTTTGAGGGAGTCCCAGAGCACGCCGAGCGCTTGCGGCGTCGCGAGGTCGTCGCGCATCGCGGCGAGGAAACGGTCGCGCGCTTCGCTCGGCGCGCTCGCGCACTTCGACTCCTCGGCGATGTCGCCCGCCATCTTGTGAAGGCGTTCGAGCGCGTTCCCCGCGCCGGCGAGCGCATCCCACGAGAAGGAGAGGGGAGTATGATAGTGCGCCTGGAGAAAGAAGTAACGCAGTGCGAGCGGATGCAAGCCTCTTTTTGTGATATCGGAAAGATAGATCGCGTTACCGGTCGATTTCGCCAGCTTCGCGCCCTCGATGCTCAAGTGCGCATTATGGAGCCAGTAGTGCACGAACGTGCGGCCGCTCGCCGCCTCCGATTGCGCTATCTCGTTGTTGTGATGAACGCCGATGTGTTCCATGCCGCCGGTGTGGATGTCTATCTCCTGGCCGAGCAGGGAGCGGGACATCGCCGAGCATTCGATGTGCCAACCCGGATTGCCGCGCCCCCACGGGCTGTCCCATTGCTGGAGGTCGGTCGGTTTGGCCGTCCGCCAGAGGACGAAGTCGGCGGGATGGCGCTTGCCCTTGACCACCTCAACGCGCGCGCCCGCCTCCTGCTTTACGCCCTGGAGGCCGCCGAGCTTGCCGTAGCTCGGGAATTTTTCAGTATCAAAGTAAAGGCCGTCGGGGAGACGGTAGGCGAACCCTTTCTCCTCCAGGGTCTTTGCGAGAGCGACCTGTTCCTTGATGTACTCGGTCGCGCGCGGGAACTGGATGTCCTTGGTGTCAATGTTGAGATCGTCCAGATCGTCCAGATAGATGCGCGTGTAGCGTTCGGCGATCGCTTCGGGCGTCGTGTGTTCGCGCGCCGCGCCGATAGCCATCTTGTCCTCCCCGCGGTCGCCGTCGCCGGCCAGGTGTCCGACGTCGGTGATGTTGATGACGCGGCGGACGTGATAACCCGCGCCTTTGAGAACGCGCGCAAGCGTGTCGGCGAACACGGCGGCGCGCAGGTTCCCGATGTGCTGCTGGCTGTAGACCGTCGGGCCGCAGGAGTACATCGTCACGATGCCCGGCCGTTGGGGTATGAAAAGCTCCTTGTTACCCGAGAGCGTGTTCGTGAAGAACACTTGCGCCGGCCGCCTGACGCCTTCCGTATTTTTTTTCTTGAATATGCGCGCGAGCCAGCTCATCAGAATATCCAGCGCTTGCGCGCAAAGAAAACGGCCACGAGGCCGACCGCCCCGAACATGAGCGCCATGACGATGAGGAATGCGTTCGGGTTCCCCTCGAACGGCGTCCCCGGCAGGTGCATGCCGAAGATGAACGCCATAAGCTCCAAGGGAAGCACGATGACGGTGATGACGGTGAGCGTCTTCATGATCTCGCTCTGGCGCACTTCAAGCAGAGCCATGTTGGTCCGGCGGAGTTCGGCGGCGATGGCGCGGTGCGTCGTGATAAGCCGCGCGACCTGCGCGCGTTCCGCCCGGATGCGATCGCCGCGCTCGACGAACGACGGGCCGAATGAACCGTGCTCGACAAGCGTTTTCAGGAATCGATCGAGCGGTTCTTCCTGGTTTGCGAGCAGTGCCTCAATGTGGAGGAATTCGCGATTAATGATCGAGATGGAACGCACCGCCGCGCGCTCGCGTCCGTCGAACATGTCCCGCTCCACGCGCGCCATGCCGTCCACCGCGTGGTCGGCGTGGTCGCGCACCGCCGTATAGAGGCGCGCAAAGAGCACCTCAAGCAGAACGTCGGTCGTGATGGAATCTTTGCCGTTCACGAGCTCCTGCGCCTCCAAGAGCTTCTTCAGGTGGTAGAGCGGAGCGACGACTTCATAGCGCACGGTCACGATGAAGCGCTTTCCGATGATGAAATCGATCTCCTGATTCACAGTAGCGCCGTCCTCGGGGCCGTGCGCCGGGAAATGCAGGACGAGGAGGACCGAATCGTCGCCGGCGGCGACGAGCGGGGACGGGGTGGGGGAGACGAGCTCTTTTTCAAACTGCTTGGAGATGGAAAATTCTTGGACGATCTCCCGTATCTCTTCTTCGGTGGGCTGTTCGAGGTCGACCCATACGCCGCCGCGGTATTCGTGCCGAGATATCATACCCATAGAATACCACGCGCAATTTGCCGTGTGCTACACTCTGCAGATATGGAATTTGGAGCGGAGGGACCGGGGAAGCGGAGCATTGTGATGCGCGGCATCTCGTTCGCGCTCGTTGCCGCTGTCGCCTTCGGCGCGGGACTTTCGGTCGGCGGTACCGGCTCCGCGGCCGCTGTCGCCTCGCATATCCCGCTCATCGGCGACGGCCTTGACTCGACGCCGGACCAGAGCGTCGATCTGGTCTCGTTCTGGAAGGCGTGGAACGCGCTTGCGACCAATTACGTCATCACGCACGCTTCCTCCACGCTCCCGACGACCAAGGAACGCCTCTACGGCGCCATCAGCGGCCTGGCCGCTTCCTACGGCGACCCGTATACGGTCTTCTTCCCGCCAAAGGAGGCAAAGGCGTTCTCAGAAAGCATCTCGGGAAGCTTCGCCGGCGTCGGCATGGAGATAGACGTGAAGAACGGCGTCTTGACCGTCATTGCTCCCCTGAAGGGGACCCCCGCAGAAGCGGCCGGCATGAAAGCAGGCGACCAGATAATCGCTATCGACGGAAAATCAACCGACGGCCTCTCAACCGAAAAGGCGGTGAGCATGATACGCGGCCCTATCGGCACGACGGTCAGCTTCACCGTCGTCCGCGACAAGAAGGCGTTCGACGTCAAAGTCACGCGCGACACCATACAGGTTCCCGAAACCGACGACGGCCTCGACAAAGCGAGCGGGGTCTACCATATCGCGCTCTATGAATTCACTTCCAACTCCGCGGACCTCTTCGACCAGGCCTTCGAGCGGTTCAAAGCGTCCGGTTCGAAAAAACTGGTCATCGATTTGCGCGGGAATCCGGGCGGCTACCTCGACGCGGCGGTAGACATCGCCAGCCATTTCCTCGCCAAGGGCACGACCATCGTCACCGAAGACTTCGGCGGCAAGCAGGATAACAACGTGCATACCAGCCTCGGCTATATGGATGCGCCGGCGGGGGTGAAGATCGCCGTGCTCATCGACAGCGGTTCCGCTTCCGCCTCCGAGATCCTCGCGGGCGCGCTGCAGGACAATCACGCCGCAACCCTCATCGGCACGAAGTCGTTCGGCAAGGGTTCGGTACAGACCCTCATAGACCTCGACGGCGGC
>JAJZRH010000010.1 GCA_021802795.1 bacterium | reverse complement strand
GTGCTCGTCTTTTCCATCATTAATCCGGCCATTCTCAACCTCTCGCTGAATCTCCCCGCGCTCAAGACCGCGTCGACGCCGCCGGTCCAAGCCCCCACTCTCCCGGGGACAACCTCCTTCACTAATGTCGGAACTAATGTCGGATCGAACAATCCGGTACAAGTGGGGGACAAGATAATCAATCTGCCGACCCCGGGCAACACGAGTAGCATCACCCAATACCAAGCGGCCATAACGGCCGCGAAGACCGATTGCCAGAACGCCGGGGGTACATTGACCACTTCAGGGAACCCCGATAATACCGTGACGCTCAAGTGCTCCATCCCCGTCAAATAAATACCCTATGCGCCGCTACCTCATCATCGCTTCGGTCATCATCGTCCTCCTCATCGGCACGGCGGTGTATTTCCTGTTCTTCACCGGCGGCTCTGCCGGCGTCACGGTCGCGACGCCGAGCCCCGGCACGACTCTCCCGGCGGCGGGGCAGACCGGGGCGCCGAGTACGGGCGGAACCGGAACCACGACGGGCGCGCCGAGCGCGCCCGTGGCGGTGTCCGCTCGACTCGTGAAGATAAGCGGCGGACCGGTCGTTCCGGGAGAAGCGGTCACCGACAAAAAGAATTCTTCGTCGACATCAACGCCGGAAACGCTCGTCAGTTTCATAGAGCGCGAAAGCGGCAACGTATTTTCATACAGCACTCTTTCCAGAACGCTCACGCGGACGAGCAACAAAACCATTCCGGGTGTCCAGTCCGCTCTCTGGCTCCCGGACGCCTCGGTAGCGTTCGTGCGCTACCTCTCCGGCGCGAATTTCTCGACCGTAAACACATACGCTCTTCCCTCCGGAGGGACCGGCGGATTTTTCCTATCGCAAGACCTGTCCGATACGGCAGTGTCTTCTACCGGAGTGCTCACCCTTGCATCGGGAGTGAACGGTTCTACCGCCTCGCTCGTGCGCACCGACGGGACGCACTCGTCAACCGTGTTCTCATCGCCGCTTTCTTCTCTCCGCGTCTCCTTTGCGGGAAAATCCCAATACCTTGCGTTCACAAAGCCGTCCGCCACGCTTGCCGGTGATGCTTTTCTCGTCGATGCTTCCGGGCATTTTTCGAGGATAGCGGGCCCGCTCTTCGGTCTGATCGCCCTCGCGAGCCCTTCGGGGAAGTGGGTGCTCGTAAGCTATTCTGCCGGCGGCGCTCTCCTCACGGAACTGGTGAACACGGCAACCGGCGAAATAGTTCCGCTCCCCGTCGCGACCATTGCAGACAAATGCGTATGGACGGCGGATGATTCCGCCCTCTACTGCGGCATTCCGGTAAGCCCGCCGACGGGCTTCTCGTATCCCGACGATTGGTATCAGGGCGCCGTTTCTTTCAACGACCGCGTCTGGCGGATACAGGTTTCCGGACGCTACGCACAGCTCGTATTGGATTTCTCTAAAGAGACGGGGGGATCGCTCGACCTCATTGCACCGGCGGTCGACCCCGCAAACACGCTCCTCACTTTCGTGAATAAGAACGACGGAGCGCTCTGGAGCTACTCGCTCTAACGGGCCCCTTTATTACTGGGCAAGAGCTTCCGCGGCAAGGGTGCGGCGCACGTGCCATTCCTGGAGCGCTCCCGCGAGATTCGTTGCGATGAAGTAGAGCGCGATGGCGCCGGAAGTCGTATAAGAAATCGCCCCGATAAGGAACGGGAAAACGTATTTCAGCTGCATGCCGATGACCCGCTGGAAGTCTCCCTGCATCCCCCCTCCTTCCGACGGCTTCATCGTCCCGGAGAGCGCCATGTGCGCCTGGAGGAACTGCGTGAGCCCGGCGAGTATGGCGAGCGTGAGGCTTTTCCCCGCAACGGAAACGAGCCCGAGGAACTGCAGGGACACCGCGTGGGGGATAGGGGTGAGCGCATAGAGCCGTGCAGCGTCAACGGTCGCGAACGGCTCATAACGAAAGACCCAGAAGAGGGCGAGGAGGACGGGTATCTGGATAAAGACCGTGAGGATGCTCGCGAACGGATTCACCTCGGCCTCGCGATAGAGTGCGAGCGTTTCGAGCGCTTCCTTTTCCTTGTCGCCCTTATGTTTCTCCTTCAGTTCCTTTATTTTCGGTTCGAGTGTCTTCATCGCGCGCTGGGTGCGGGCCGCCGAAAGCGAGAAGGGCAGGAGGATGAGCCGGATGACGATCGTGAGCAGAATGACGGCGATGCCTACGTCCCCGCCCGGAATAAGCGCCACGAGCGCCACGAGCGCGTTATAGATCGGGTTATAGAAAACGACGTGAAAGAAAGTCGATATCACAAGTAAGGTCGGGTAGGGCTAATGTATTTTTGATAGGATACCGGCGATCTCTGTCCTGGCGTCTTGATAGCTTACACTACCCGCGGACGCCTTGGGAAAGACAATGAGGGCCGGGGGGAGGGGGAGCGTCCGGAGGGCCGCGAATACCCTGCGTTTGATGCGGTGCCGGGTAGCCGAGAGCCGGGCGACCTTCTTCGGTACGACGACCGCATAGCCCCTTCCTTCCTTCGAAGCGACGGCGGAGAAGTTCGGCGACGAGAAACGCCTGCCGGCCCTGATCACGGCCGGGAACAGCGCTCGAGGAAGTCGCTCGCGGCGGGGAAACACGGGCTTATGCCGTGAGGCTCTTGCGGCCTGCGCGGCGGCGGCTCTGGACGATCTTGCGACCGGAGGCCGTTTTTGAACGTGAGAGGAATCCGTGCGTCTTTGCGCGCTTCCGTTTCTTCGGCTGATAGGTCATTTTTCCCATACGTGTAGCAAATTAGCTTATGCACATGATACTAACAGGTTCTCCCCGAAAAACCAGAGTGTCTTCTTTTTCGCGGGGCGGTATACTCCGGACACTATGGACAAAGGGAACCCGAAAGAGCTGTGGGAGTACATACTGACGCAAGTCGAGCTCTCCATTTCCCCGGCGAATTTCAACACATGGTTCCGCAACAGTTTCATCGTAAAGATCGGGGAGGACGGGGTGCTCTACGTCGGCGTCCCGAGCCAATTCTTTAAAGATTGGTATCTCAAGAAGTTCCACACCCTCCTCTTGAAGATAGTGCGCGAAATATCATATGAATTCCGCAATATCGAGTATCTCATCGTAAAAGACGAGCACCGTAAAGCGCCGAAAGAGAATAAGAACACTCGCGGGGCGCTGGAACTCCCTCTCGATGAGTTTTACATAAACAAGAGCGATAATCTGAATCCGCGCTACACCTTCGATACGTTCGTCATCGGCTCATTCAACAATCTTGCCTACTCAGCAGCACAGGCCGTGCTCGCGCGCCCGGGCATCACCTACAATCCTCTTTTCATTTACGGCGACACCGGGAGAGGGAAGACCCATCTTATCCAAGCCATCGGAAATCATTTCAAGAAACAATACCCCGGAAGAAAGGTGTTCTACCTCACATCGGAGAAGTTCGTCGTCGATTACACCGATTCAGTGCAGGCGGGTACGGCGAACCGGTTCAAAGATAAGTACCGCCACTACGACCTCCTCATTATGGATGACGTGCAATTCCTCTCAAAAAAGGAGCGGAGTGAGGAGGAGCTCTTTCATCTCTTCAACGCACTCCACGATACGAACAAGCAGATCATTTTTTCTTCCGACCGCTCTCCGGTCGCTATCCCCGATATCGCCGAACGCCTCAAAGGCCGCCTCGCGAGCGGCATGACGGTCGACATCAGCGAACCGGACTCGGAATCGCGCATGGCCATTGTGCAGAAAAAGGCGGCCTCGCACGGGGTCATGCTTTCGGATGAGGTTATTGAGTACATTGCAACATCTATGAGCGGTTCTATCCGCGAATTGGAGGGTATGGTGAACAACATCATCTGCCACACCCAGGTAAAAGGGTCCGCTCCCGATATTGCGGAGGTCCGCCAATCGCTGCGTTCGTTCACTCGCCCCCAGAAGAACATATCCGTTAAGAACGTGGTCGATAAAGTCGCGGATTTCTATGGTATTGATGAGGAAAGTATTTATGAAAAGACCCGGAGGAGGGAGGTTGTGCGTCCGCGGCAGGTGATCATGTACATCCTCCGCGAAGATTTCAGTATCTCGTACCCGACGATCGGTTCAAAACTCGGCGGACGCGATCACACGACGGTTATCCACTCCTGTGAGAAGATAAAGCGAGAAATCGCTGTGGATAACGACCTCGCAAAAGAAATACAAAATATCCGCACCCTTCTTGTATGAACTATTCATCCATCATATCAACAAGATACGTCCGCTCTCTTATGGGAATAACCCAGCGTTTCTCCGCTCTTTTTAGGTTGTCCACTTATCAACAGCATTAATAGTGATGGTATGCATATTTCTGTAAACAAAAAAACATTCTCGGAGGCGGTGCATATCGTTTCCCGTTTTGCCGAAAGAAGGACGACAACACTCCCCGCGCTCTCATCCGTTCTTATTATTGCCGGAGACGACGGCATAAAGATGCGCGCAACGAACCTCGAAACCGGTATTGATCTTAAACTGGAAGGAAAACATTCCAGCGACGGAGTTGTGGCTATTCCCGCAACCCTTCTACAACAAATAGCCAGCTCGCTGAATCAAGAAGGGGAGATAACGCTCGAACACTCCGGAGATATCGTTTCGCTCAATAGCGGCACGGGGAAAAGTTCCATAAAAACGGTATCCTATGACGATTTTCCCTCAATTCCTTTCCCAGAAAACCCAAAGAACAGAATAGTGCTTCCCGGCGTTCTTCTTAAGAATCTTTTTACCTCGATCGCTTCCTGCGCGTCGGTATCCACCGTTCGCCCGGAACTTTCGAGTATCTATCTCTCCATAGAAGGAGGTGTTTTGACCGCTGTCGCCACCGATTCATTCCGCCTTGCCGAGAAAAAAGTTCCTCTCTCGAACAAGGGAACCCAAGGGAAATTCCTCATTCCCGCAAAGAACGCCCTCGATATCGCCCAGGCGCTCCCTGATGACGACATCATCATGTCATTCGACGAACACCAGTGCGCGTTCGTAAGTACGAACGGCATGTTGGTTTCGCGTCTCACGAACGCGGTGTATCCCGATTATCGGCAGATCATACCGAAAGAATCGATAGTCGAGGCAGTCGTGTTGCGCAAGGATCTTGAGAATGCGCTCAAACGAACGACCATCTTTTCGGATACATTCCAAAAAATACGGGTCAGTTTCGACGTAAAGAAAAACACCCTCTCCTTCTTTGCGCGGAATGCGGATATAGGAGAATCAACCGAGACGCTCCCGGCGCGCATCACCGGAAGCTCTCTCGAACTCTCTTTTAATCACCGTTATCTTTCCGCAGTACTCGCGCTTACGAATGCGGAGAGCCTCTCTCTCACCGCCGCCGGAATAGGGCGGCCGCTCATCATAAGAGGCGTCGGCGACACTTCGCTCCTCTACCTCGTTTCTCCAATGAACCAGTGATCACTGGGTTTGAATAACCGGTTCATCCGCTGAAAGGGGGACCGGCAACATCGGGCCGCCCATAAAGAGTTCGGGGTGTGCGACATACCACGCGGAGATCCCGTACTCCCAATACGCGAACTGGGGATCTGCGGAAGAATTGGCCGGAGAGGGGCCTCGGGGGTTGTTCTTGTCGGTCCAATACAAAAGGCTGTGCGGAATTATATTTCCCTGCGCGTCCGGGATGCGCCAATTCCCCTGGAGCATCGGGGGAACGGAGGCGGAAATGGGGTTCGGTTCGCCGAAATACGCTTTCGGGTATTTTGAAAGGGCATAGGCCATCGCCTCGTGCCACATCGGCGCTGCGATGAATCCAGCGATGGATTTCACCATCGGCGAATTGTCGTTGTTCCCGGCCCAAACGCCGAGCGCAACGGAAGGGGTGTAGCCGATGACCCATGCATCGCGCGTGTCGTCGGTCGTACCGGTTTTTACCGCGACGTCGTAGCCGGCAAAGGAAAGGGGAGAGTTAAGCGGGTACTCCGGCAGGCGCGCCGGAGCGTCGGAGAGCATAGCCGACATGTCGCGGGCGATGTTCGCCGGCAGAACGACCGAAGACTGCGGAGAAAATTTCTGGAGCACGCTCCCGTTCGCGTCGTCCACCTCAAGGATGCCGGTCGGCGTATTCAGGACGCCGTCGTTGCCGAATGCCGCGTAGGCGCCGGTAAGGTCGAGCAGGCGCACTTCGCCGCCGCCGAGCACGAGCGTGAGCCCGTATTGGCTCGGATCGCCGAGCGTCGTGAGTCCGAACGACTTTGCGAGATCAATGGCATTTTGTATGCCGACCAGGTAGAGCGTCTTGATGGCCGGGATGTTGATGGATTGTGCGAGTGCGGTTTCAAACGTCATCGGCCCGCGGAACTTTCCGTCGTAATCGGACGGCGCGTAACAGGGAGATTTATTATTCATCGTGTCGGACGGCCGGCAACTTGTGGAGAATTGCGTTGGTACGTCAAAGACGACGGTATTGCGCGTGTACCCGCGCATGAGCGCGAGCGAATAGATGAAGGGTTTCATTGTAGAGCCCGGCTGACGGTCTGCGAGCGCGGCATTATACTGGCCGTCGATAGCGGTATCAAAGAAGTTGCGCGAACCGACCATGGCGAGAATTTGCCCCGTCGCGGGATCAACTGCGACAAGCGAAGCGTTGGATGCCCTGAAATCCTTCTCGTTCTGGAGCGCGTATTTATTCACAATAGACTCCGCTTTTACTTCAAGGTCCGCATCAAGCGTCGTCGTGACCTTCAGCCCCGACATCAGCGCTTGCGAACCGTAAGCCTGCTCGAGCTGGTTGAGGATATAGAAGACGAAGTGAGGAGCGATGATGGCATTTTGTCCCGCCGGGGCGAATGAAACCTGTTCGGCTTTTGCGGAAGTGTAAGCGGCGTCATTGATAAAGCCGAGTTCATGCATGCGGTCGAGCACCAGATCCTTGCGGGCGGCGAGTTCGGCCTTATGCGTCCCATAAGGCGAGTAGTACGAAGGAGCTTGGATCATCGCCGCAAGGTAGGCGGCCTGCGCGAGCGAGAGGTCTTTCGCCGGTTTGCCGAAATAAGCTTCGGACGCGGCTTCGATGCCGTAGAGCGTGCCTCCGTAGGGGATGTTGTTCAGATAGGTTTCCAGTATCTGGTCCTTCGAGTAGACCTGCTCCAGTTTTATGGCGAGCACCCACTCGTTTATTTTCCGGACGATGCTTTTCTTGCTCGTGAGGAGTTCGTTCTTGACCACCTGTTGCGTGATGGTGGAACCGCCTTGAGAAAGCGCTCCGCCGAGCGCGTCGACCACGATGGCGCGGAGGATGGAAGTGAAGCGGATGCCGCCGTGTTCATAGAAGCTCGAGTCCTCGATCGCGATGGTTGCATTGACGGTATTCGGGGATATCGCGGAGAGCGGAACGATATTGCGTTTCGCATCGCGGTTGTAGTCGTACAAGAGCACCTGCCCGGTACGGTCGTAGATCTTCGTCGACTGATCGACTTGCCGCGCGGCGAACGAGCCGATGTCCGGGACGGGGGTGAACGCAACAGCGACGAGGATGCCGCCCAGCACAAAAAACCCGAGACCGAACAGGGCGAGGACGGCCGCAAGGAGCGTGTGCCGCCAGGGAGCATGCCGACGCGAAGTCATTCCGCGTATGGTATCACGGTCTTGCCGGAGGCACGGATCAGTAGCTCTCCTCCTCTATGTCTTCTTCGGTTTCTTCCTCGCCCAAAATCCCGTCGTCGATTATGTTTCCATCGTACAGGTCGTCGTCGCCATCCATACTAGATAAAGTGATGCAGGTAAAAGTTGATCCCGCGGGGGACGGGTATATTTGAGCAAAAATATTTTTGCATGCAAGCCCGGGGTGATTCCGGGTGGGGATTAGCGCCGAGCGAGCCCGGATGCAAGCGCGGTGATGCCGATAGCGATGGCGTCCAGCTCGTCGTCGAGGCGTTTTTTCTTCGGAAGGTTGAGAAGCCGGGGAACCATAGCGGCAACGGCTTTCTTGTCCGCGCCGCCGTGGCCGGTAACCGCCAGCTTTACCTGCTGGGGGGAGCATTCTATGACCGGCAAGGAGGCGACGCCGGAGGCGGCGAGCACCGTGCCGCGCGCCTCGGCGACGCCGAGCGCCGTTTTTTTGTTGACGCTGAAGAAGAGAGTTTCGATGGCGAGCGCATCCGGAGCGTATTTTTGTATGGCATCGGTGACGGCGTTCGACACTTCTGCGAGGCGGTCCTCGCGCGCCCCGGTGGCGGGTTCTACGCACGCGCTCATAAGGAGTGTCGGACGCGACGGGTCTCCCTCAACGACGGCGATGCCGAGGCGGTCGTACCCCGGGTCAATCGCCAGTATCCTCATAGCCGCGCGCGTTCGTGAATACCTGCTGGACGTCCTCATGCTCGTCGAGCGCCTCTAGGATGGAACGGAGCTTCTCTTCGTCGTCGCCGGCGATGTCTACGAGCGGTTCGTTCGGTGCGTAGTCCGCGCCCTTTTTTGTGAATGCCCAGCTCGCCGCGCCCGGATTCGCGAGCTCGACGCCCTGGACGACGAGCAGGTGCTTTATCTCCTGCGTCGTGCGGTTCTTGTTGTCGGTGAGCGCGTCGATGAGGATGGCAACGCCGCCCGGGCCGTAGGCCTCATAGGTCACCTGAATAAGTTCCCCGGAATCTTTTGAAGCGCCTTTGGCGATGGCGCGCTCAATGTTCTCTTTCGGCATATTCGCCGCTTTCGCCCGAGTGATGGCGACCGAGAGGCCGGGAGCCGAGAGAATACCGTTCGCTTTCTTGGACTCAAGCGCGATGAGGCGCGCGTAGCGCGAAAAAATGCGGCTCTTCGCCGAATCAGTGACGGCCTTCTGCCGCTTGATCTGCGACCATTTGCTGTGTCCGGACATAGTTAGAACATAGCATCGGGCTTCTCGCCGTTCAAATAATCCCGGCCGCTCTGGGTGAGGATGCGTCCGCGTGGCGAGCGTTCGATAAAGCCGAGGCGCAAGAGGTACGGTTCGTACACATGTTCCATCGTGTCCACGTCCTCGTGAAGCGCGGCGGCAAGCGCCTGAACGCCCGCCGGCCCGCCGCGGAAGCTTTTGAGAAGGGTTTCCAGATAGCGGCGGTCGTCTTTCGTGAGGCCGTAGGCATCGATGCCGAAGAGCGCGCACGCCTCGTCGCACAATTCGGCGGAAAGCGGGCGCTCGTGCACCTGGGAAAAATCGCGCACGCGCTTCAGAAGCGCATTCGCGACGCGCGGCGTCGCACGGCTCCGCGCCGCGATGCGTTCAATGACGGCGTCCGGCGCATCAAGCTCGAGCAGTTTCGCCGAACGGCGGATGATATCGCGCAAGTCGTCGTCGGCGTAGAAATCCAGCTGATAAACGCCGCCGCCGAATCGCGAGCGCAGGGGGCCGGAAAGTTCCGCGACGCGCGTCGTCGCCCCCACGAGCGTAAACGGCGGGAGCGCAAGCTCCACCGTGCGCGCCGATGGCCCTTTGCCGAGGATGATATCCAAGTGTCCCGACTCAAGAGCGGGGTAGAGGAGTTCTTCTATCTTGTGCGAGAGGCGATGGATCTCGTCTATAAAGAGGACTGTGTTCGGTTCCAAGTTCGTGAGAATGGCGGCGAGGTCGCCCGCGCGCTCGATGGCGACGCCGGACGTGGTTTTGAGCGGAACTTCAAGAGTCGCGGCGACGAGATGGGCGAGCGTGGTCTTGCCGACGCCCGGCGGACCGTAGAACAGAATGTGTTCCGGCATACTTCCGCGTTTCTTTGCCGCGTCAATGGAGATGCGCACGTTCGCTTTGACCTGCTTTTGGCCCACATATTCGTCCCAGCGAGAGGGGCGGAGCGCCGCATCGAGCGAGTTGGAAAGGGGGAGGAGGATTTCCAAGGGGGTTGACATAAAAATCGTATGATGCTAGCATTCTATCACAGATTTTTGCTCCTGTTCATACTCCTCTAGGCAAGGCTTGACGGCTTCGGGCGTTTTCCCAAGGACTTTCTGGTCCGCAACTTCGGTTGTGGCGCTGGGAACATCCTCAGGTATCTCGTCCACCCCGCGATTTATTGCGGGTTTTGCCTTGAGGACTATGGACGGGAAGAGAGGACGGAAGGATGTGAGTACTCTCATATCCTTCTGCGCCGAACGACCGTTCATATGCCTACATATGGACGGGAGTTTTCTTTTTAAATACTCGGGAGATCCACGGTGTCGGCGACCTCGGAAAGGGAGGTGATGCCGGCAAGCGCTTTCAAGACGCCGTCTTGCGCCATCGTGAGATAGCCCTGCTTCGTCACCAGTTTTGCGATCTCATTCTCCGGCGGATTGTCGCGCAGGAAGTGCGCGAGTTCGTCATCCATAAATATCGCTTCATAGAGGCCGATGCGGCCTTTGTAACCCGTCGCGTCGCCGTCGGGCACCGGTTCCCATACCGTGTCCATCTTTTCAGGGAGAAGCGACTTGTCGGTGATCGTTTCAAATACCTTCTCCACCATTTTCTTCTCTTCGTCCGTAAGCGGACGCTCTTTCCGTTTGTCCGGGTCAAGTTTGCGCAAGAGACGCTGGGCCATAGAGACCGTGACGGCCGAGCCGAATGACTTGGGGTCTGCGCCGAGGTCGGCGAGACGCGGGAAGGTGCCGGCGGCGTTGTTGGTGTGGAGCGTGGAGAAGACGAAGTGGCCCGTGAGCGCCGCTTGGATAGCGATGTCGGCGGTTTCGCCGTCGCGGATTTCGCCGACCATGATGATGTCCGGGTCCTGGCGCACGATGGAACGGAGCCCTTCGGCAAACGTGTATTTATCGCCCTCGACTTGCGTCTGTACGATGCCCTCGAGGTGGTATTCGATCGGGTCTTCTATCGTGATGATCTTAATTTCCGGCCTGTGTATCTCGGTGAGAAATGAGTAAAGGGTCGTCGTCTTACCGCTTCCGGTCGGACCGGTGGTGAGCAACATGCCGTTCGGGCGCCGTATCTCTTTCTCCAGTCGCGCGAGCAGTTTGGGGTGGATGCCGAGCTCTCGGTACGAGACCTTGGTCGTTTCAGGATCGAGAATGCGCATCACGATGGACTCGCCGTAATTGCCCGGAATGAAGGAAGCGCGCATTTCTATCTGATTTGCGCCCTTCGTGATGCTGAAGCGTCCGTCCTGGGCCCGGTTGGTGATATTGAGCTTCACGCCCGAGAGCAGTTTGATGCGCGAATTGAGCTGATGGTATGTAGCCGGGTCAAACGCATACGCATCGGCGAGGAGCCCGTCGATGCGGAGCCGCAGGAGCGTGGAATCCTTTTCCGGTTCGAAGTGGATGTCGGAGGCGCGGAGCGCAAAGGCCCCCGCAAGGACCGTCTCAAAGATGTGCGATACGCGCTCGAGCGATTTCAACTCGACGACGGCATCGAGCGCATCCTTGAGAGCGCTTTTTGTCGCGCCTTTCTCGGCGAAACCGGCGAGCGCCTCGGAGGAAATGGAGAGAATACCCGCCTTCGCTTTGACGGCGAATGAGAGGTCGCTGTAGCGTTCGAGTATCTTGTCGAGGCTTTTCTTCGAGACGAGGAATTTTTGGAGCGTGAAGCCGCGCTCGGCGAGGTCGGCCTCGAGTTTTGCGAGAGCGGGGTTGTTTGGGTTGTGTACGGCGAGTGAGAGCGTTTTTGCCGTCTTTACGAACGCGGCCGCTTCGGCAAGGCGCGCCTGTTCCTCGGGTATGACGCGGAGAGCCTCATTGTCGATCTCTTTCAAGGAGAGATCGGCATACTTCATGCCGTATTTTTCCGAGAGGATGCGAGCGACGTCCTCTTCTTCGCTCTCGCGGGTCTAGGCGA
>JAJZRH010000009.1 GCA_021802795.1 bacterium | reverse complement strand
AACGCTTTCCGTGTCGTATATGACCCAAGATGCAACGGTCACCATAGCGGCGCCCTTTATTGATACGACGCTCGCGCTCAATGGCGACACGTCGGGGGCCGCAACGATCGCTCCCGGAAGCACCCAGAGCGTTACCGTATCGTACTCCAACACGCTTGCGACGAGCGTCACGAATGCGATCGTTGCCATATCGCTCTCGGGTTCGGCGATCGATTACAACAGCATCCAGACCACGAGCGGTTTTTATCGCTCCGCAGACCATACGATCGTATTCAGCACGGATACCGACCCTTCTCTCGCTTCGCTTGCTCCCGGCGCCTCCGGCATCGGCGCATTCAGTTTTTCGACGCTTCCGGCGGGGGCGCTCGGCCCCTCGCCGACCGTGAATTTCACCGTGTCGGTGTCGGGCACGCGCATCGGACAGACGAATGTGCCGGAGACGGTGAATTCGTCCGTTACGAAAACGTTCAAAGTCGCAACGGCCGTCGCGCTCTCCGCGTTCTCGCTCCACTCGTCCGGACCTTTCAACAACAGCGGCCCCATACCGCCGCGCGCCAATCAAGCGACGACGTATGCCATTCAATGGACGGCGCAAAACAGGGGAAGCGCGGTAGCGGGCGGCACGGTCACCGCGACTTTGCCGGGATACGTCTCCTACACCGGCGTGACCGCCGGTAGCGGGACTTTCTCATACGACACCTCCTCCCGCACCGTCACGTGGAATATCGGCGACCTCGCGCAGGGCGGAAGCGCCCAGGGCGCGTTCCAGGTGTCGTTCACGCCGTCGACCTCGCAGAAGGGGAGCGCGCCGCTTCTGACCGGGGCCGTATCGTTCTCCGGGTATGACCGCTTCGCCGGCGTGACGGTCGCCGCGAGCGCCGATCCGGTGACCACCGAGACGACGCGCGACCCGGGGTATGTCTCAAGCAACTCAACTGTGCAATAAGCTCGCAAAGCCGAGCTTCCTCCCTGCGCTTGCTTCGGACAAATGCATGCGGACATGCTTTGTCACTCAGCTCGCTTGGTAGTAATCGCCTTGCGTTTGGGAGCTTTTTGCCGCACTCTTAGCACTAAGTAAATTTTATGAAGGACTCGGAACTGATGGAAAAGATTGTCTCGCTCGCCAAGCGGCGCGGGTTCGTGTTCCCGGGGTCGGAAATATATGGCGGCCTTGCCGGCACGTTCGACTACGGCCCGATGGGCGTCCGGCTGAAGGAGAATGTGGAACGTTTGTGGCTCCAGATGTTCCGGGACTCCCGCGACGATATGTACGGCGTGGACGCGGCGATACTCATGAATCCGAAGATCTGGGAGGCAAGCGGCCATGTGTCCGGTTTCTCGGACCCGCTCGTCGAGTGCGAGAAGTGCAAAAAACGTTTCCGCGCCGACCACCTCGATGACAAAGAGAAATGCCCCGAGTGCGGCGGCAGTCTCGGCGATGCGCGGCAGTTCAATATGATGTTCAAGACGCACGCGGGCGCGATGGAAGACGATTCCGCGACGGTGTATCTGCGTCCCGAGACCGCCGGCGGCATATTCGCGAACTTCAAGAGCGTGGTGGACTCCATGCACCCCAAGCTCCCGTTCGGCATCGCGCAGATAGGGAAGGCGTTCCGGAATGAGATCGCGCCGCGCGATTTCATATTCCGCCTCCGCGAGCTTTCACAAATGGAAGTGGAGTACTTCGTCCAGCCGTCCGAATGGGAACAGGCATTCGAAGAATGGCGGAAGATGATGCATCTGTTCGCGGAAGCGGTCGGCATTCCGCAGGATAAAGTGCACGAGCTGGAAGTCCCCGAGGGGGACCGCGCGCATTACAGCAAGCGCACCATTGATTTTGAATTCGATTACCCGTTCGGCCGCAAAGAGTTGTGGGGCCTTGCGTACCGCACCGACTTTGATCTCTCTGCGCATGCAAACGCGTCCGGCGCGGAACTTTCATACCTGGATGAAGAAACGAAGGAGAAGTTCATCCCGCACGTCATTGAGCCGTCCTTGGGCGTCGACCGCACGGTGCTCGCAATACTCGCAAGTGCATACCGCGAGGATGACATGGGCGGCGAGACGCGCACGTACCTCGCGCTCGCGCCGAAGGTCGCGCCGGTCAAAGCGATGGTCTCGCCGCTCCTGAAAAATAAACCGGAACTCGTGGAGAAGGCGCGCGACGTGCGCGCGGAATTGCAGAAAGTGCATCCGGCCATCGCGTGGGACGATAACGGCAACATCGGCAAGCGCTACCGCCGGCAAGATGAGATCGGCACGCCGTTCTGCGTCACCATAGATTTTGATACGCTCGGCGAACATCCGGAACTCGAGGGTACGGTTACGCTCCGCCATCGCGATTCGGGGGAACAGGAGCGGCTCACAGTCGCCGAAGCGGCGGACCGCATCCGTTCCGCCATCGAATAATCAGAATGTACAGAGTGTGCTAGGATTTCCCTAATGAACAAGGAAATCAACATTTCCATCACGCCGGGCACTTTTTTCGCCGCGCTTCTCATCATGGCGGGCGCCTATGTCTTTTGGCTTTTGCGCGACCTCGCTCTCCTGGTGCTGACCGCCATCGTCATTGCCTCGGCCATTGAGCCGGGCGTGGCGTTCTTCATCCGCCACCGCATACCGCGCTTCGTGGCGGCTCTGCTCGTCTACGTGCTCACGTTCGGTTCGGTCTTCGCGCTCCTCTACTTCTTCTTCCCGCCCATCATCGCGGATGCAGCCGGATTCCTCTCCGCAATGCCGAAGTATCTCGACACGATCAATTCGGTATCGCCGTTCTCGGGCATCACGAACGCGGCCGGCCTCGCCGGCGGACAAGGGGGGATACAGTCGTTCCTGCAGACGCTCTTCTCGCTCCAAGCGGTCTTCACGGCGGGTTCCGGCGGCGTGGTCCAACTCTTTGTGACATTCTTCGGCGGCATCTTCTCGCTCGTGCTCGTTATCGTGCTTTCGTTCTATTTTGCGCTCCAGGACACCGGCGTGGATGATTTCCTCCGCATGGTGATGCCGGTCGCCTATGAGGAGTACTCCGTGGACCTCTGGAAGCGCTCGCAGAAGAAGATAGGGCTCTGGATGCAGGGGCAGATACTGCTCTCGGTCATCGTCGCCATCCTGGTGTATCTCGGCCTCCTCATCATCGGCATCCCATACGCGCTTTTGCTCTCCGTGTTCACGGCGATAGCGGAGATCATCCCGGTCTTCGGCTCGCTTATCGCGGGCACGGCCGCCGCGGTCGTGGGCTACAGCAACGGCGGCGTGCCGCTCGGCCTCATCGTCGCCGGCCTCTTCATCGTGGTGAACCAGTTCGAATCGAATCTCATCTATCCGCTCATCGTGAAGAAGATCGTCGGCATCCCGCCGCTCCTGGTTATCGTGGCGCTCATTGCGGGCTACACGCTCGCGGGCTTCCTCGGCGTCCTTTTGTCCGTGCCGGTGGCGGCGGTTGTGCTGGAACTCATCACGGATTTTGATAAGCGCAAGCGACGCGAACACAAAAATGCCTAACGTGAAAAAAACTTTCTACCTCACTACCCCTATTTTCTATCCAAACGCGAAGCTCCATCTTGGGCATGCGTATACTATGACGCTCGCTGATGCTCTCGCGCGCTCGCATAAACTCGCAAACGAGAAAGTCTACTTCCTCGCCGGTTCCGACGAGAATACTCAGAAAATGATCGACGCGGCCGCTGTTGCTGGCGTTGAGCCGCTAGTGTTCCTTGACGGAATCGTGCAGAATTTTATGAAGCTCTACTCGTCTCTTGATATTTCATACGACCAGTTCATCCGCACTACCGACGCAAAGGTTCACTGGCCGGGCGCACAGGCGCTTTGGAATATGATTTCCGACTCCGGCGATTTATACAAAAAGGAATATACCGGGCTCTACTGCGTCGGTCACGAAGCATTCGTGACCGAGAAGGACCTCGTAGACGGGAAGTGCCCCGACCACGGCACCCCGCCGGAACGGTTGAGCGAAGAGAATTATTTTTTCCGGCTTTCCAAGTACGCGGACGTCATACGCCAGAAAATTGAGAGCGATGAATTGCGCATCGTTCCGCACACGCGCAAGAAGGAGATACTGACATTTATCGAGAGTGGATTGGAAGACATCAGCTTCTCACGTCCGCGCAAAGCAAGTTGGCCGGAAGGGCTCGGCGTTCCCGTACCCGGAGACGATTCGCAGGTCATGTATGTGTGGTGCGACGCTCTCGCTAACTACGTCACCGCACTCGGGTTCGGCCGCGATGATGCACTCTACAAGGAATTTTGGCCGGCTGATGTGCACATTATTGGGAAGGACATCCTGCGTTTTCATGCAGCGATATGGCCGGCGATGCTTCTGTCTGCGGGACTCCCGCTCCCGAAGTCCATTTTCGTCCATGGTTTCATCACCTCGGGCGGGAAGAAGATGTCAAAGACGCTCGGGAACGTCATTGACCCCGAGGAACTTATCGAGACCTATGGTACCGATACGGTACGCTACTTCCTCCTGCGGCACATATCGCCATTCGAAGACGGCGATATCACGCGCGAAGGGTTTAAGGACGCATATACCGCGCACCTCACGAACGGTCTCGGGAACCTCGTCGCGCGCGTGATGAAGCTTGCGGAGGACAATCTCGGACCGCGCGAGATTGACGTATCGGGAACGTTTCCTGCCGAATATGTGGAAGCGATAGAGAATTTTCAATTCAACAAGGCGATGGACATTGTCTGGGAACGTATCGCGGAGCTTGATACGCGCATCACGAGCGAGAAACCATTTGCAATCGTGAAAGAGGATCCAAAAAAGGGCCAGGACATGATTGAACGTTGTGTGAAGGATCTGTCTTCCATCTCGAGTATGCTCTCTCCCTTCATGCCATCGACTGCTGAAACAATTTCGGCCGCTATACGCGAAAACAAAAAACCCGAGAACTTGTTCCCGAGGATATGAACGTCAGATACATAGACGCGCACTGTCACGTGCAGCTCGAGCAATATGCGGAGGATGATGCGGAACTTATCGCGCGAATGCGTGAGGAAGGCGTCGTCGGCATCGTCGTCGGTGTGGATTTAGAATCCTCGCAGAAGGCGGTAGCGCTCGCGGAGAAGTATGAGCATCTGTTCGCTTCCGTCGGCCTCCACCCGAACCGCGTTGCGGACGAAGTGTTTGATGCGGCAGCGTATCGTGCGCTCGCGACGCACCCGAAAGTCGTCGCGATAGGGGAGTGTGGGCTGGATTACTTTCGTCCGACGGAGGTGAACGATGAAGTCAAAGACAAGCAAAAGGAAATTTTACGAAAACATATCGAGCTCGCCGGCGAACTCGACAAGCCGCTCATCCTCCACCCGCGCCCCTCAAAAGGAACGATGGATACGTACCGCGATTTGATAGAAATACTGAAGGAGGCGAAGACTCGGCACCCGGATCTGCGCGGCGATGCTCACTTCTTCGTGGGCGGCGTCGAGGAGGAAGAGGCGCTCCGCGAGCTCGGCTTCACGGTCTCGTTCACCGCAGTCATCACCTTCGCGCGCGACTACGATGCGGTCATACGCGCTACGCCGCTCGAGAATATCCTCTCGGAGACCGATGCTCCCTATCTTGCGCCGGCGAGCCGGCGAGGGAAGCGCAACGACCCGCTCGCCGTCATCGAGGTCGTCGCAAAAATCGCAGAGATTCGAGGGGAGGACCCCGAAACCGTTCGCGTGGCGCTCCTCCAGAATGCGCGCCGCCTCTTCGGCCTGTCGGCCTGAAATCGTCCTTGCGGAGGGCAAAATACCGTGCTAGGATGCCGGAATTATGGCGAAAGACCTGGATTTGGAGTTGCGCGCTGATGAGGCGCTTGAAGACGCTGGCGACGAGCCCCGCGTCTACGAATTGGGTTTTCACCTGGATCCCGAGCTCCCGGTCGAGGAAGTGAAGAAGGCCTACCAGGCGGTGCGCGCGCTCATTGAAGAGAAAGGAACGATTGTCGCCGAGGGAGAGCCGATAAAGATACCGCTTGCCTACACCATTTCCCGCCAGGAAGTGGCCGGCCGCCGCGATTTTGATTCAGCCTACTTCTCCTGGATCGTCTACGAGACATCCGCTACGAATCACGCGGAGGTTATCAGCGCCGCCGGCGCGAACAAGCAGATCGTCCGCTTCATCGACCTGCTTACGACGAAGGACGCCGCCCGCCACTCGGTGGAGATGCGCGAGATAGCAATGAAGATGCCGGAGCACGCGGAGGATGCGGAAGCGGCGGCCGGCGCAGAGCTCGACGCGGCTCTCGAGAACGTCGCGGTATAATACGAACATGTACCTCAACAAAGTATTCCTCTACGGGAACCTTACCCGCGATCCGGAGCTGAAGGCGCTGCCGTCCGGCGGCCAGGTCGCGAACTTCGGACTCGCGACGAACCGCACCTACAAGGACAAGAACGGACAGAAGCAGGAGGCGACCGAGTTCCACAATGTCGTCGCGTTCGGCCGCACGGCGGAAGTCATCGCGCAGTATGTGAAGAAGGGCCGCCCGATATTCGTAGAGGGACGCATCACGACGCGTTCGTGGGAGGGGAAAGAAGACGGGAAGAAGCAGTATCGTACGGAAATTATCGTGGAGAATTTCCAGTTCGGCGCGGACGCTAAGGGCGGCTCGGGTGCCGGCGCAGGGGCCCCCCATGAAGAGCAGTCCGCTCCGAAGGACGACGAGGCCATCAAGTACCCGGACGAGGAGATCAACCCGGAAGATATTCCTTTTTAACTACCCCCTACAACCTACCAACTACTAACTGTATTTTTATGGCATACCAAGCTGAACGAGAAGAGATAGAGATAAAGAAATTCATCGACTACAAGGACGTTGCGTATTTGAAGCTGTTCACGAACCCGCACGCCAAGATGCTTTCCAAGAAGCGCACCGGCGTCCCCTCCAACAAGCAGCGCGAGATCATGCAGGCCATCAAGCGGGCGCGCTTTATGGCGCTCATGCCCTATATAGCAGCGTAAGCCATACTGAGCAAAAGCCCCGCGAGAGCGGGGCTTTTGATTCAGCAGAATCACCTACTGGGTTGTTTCCGCACGGTTATGATTTCGTGACGCGTTCAGTGTATTCGCCCGTGTCGGTATTGATGCGCACGATGTCGCCCGGATTGATGAAGAGCGGGACGTTTACCTTCGCGCCGGTGGAAAGCTCGGCGAGCTTGGTGCCGCCCGAGACCGTGTTGCCTTTGACCGCCGGAGGCGCGTCCTTCACTTCAAGTTCCACCTTCACCGCTATTTTGATCGTCATAGGCTTGTCCTCGTAGGTAAGGACCTCCACCGGCGTGTTGGGAGCGAGCCACTGCACCTTGTCGTGCACCGAGTCCTCGGGGAAGGAGAAGCGATTCTTCGGATTGCCCTCCTCGGCGAACCAGCTCTCGCCGCGATTGGTGTAGAGATAGTTGGCCCGCATGGTGCCGACATCCGCTTCGGTCACCGTCTCGTTCTGGTGGAAGGATATCTCCACGACCTTGCCGCCGACCAGCTGACGAAGCTTAGTCTGGTTCACGGGTTTCCTCTGCTGCATGCGGAAGATGTGCGCCGACAGCACTTCATACGGCTCATTATTGTAGTTGATGACGCTGCCTTTGAGGATTTCGTTATACGAGAGTACGGCCATATTCCGGAAACTTAGGATTGGTAATATCCGTTATAAAAAGTACCGCCAAAGGCGGATTCGTGTATGCTAGCAGACATTATGAGTTTTTCAACCACCGACCTGAGCTTGCTCTCGGATGCAGAGGTACTCTCGCGTTCCCAGAAGGAGCCGGACCTCTTTGCGGTGCTGGTCCGCCGCTATGAGGCGCCCCTGCTTCGCCGCGCGCGAACCATCCTCAAGAGCCCTGAAGACGCCGAGGAGGCGGTGCAAGACGCGTTCACCAAGATGTACCTCTATGCGGACAAATACCGCGTACAGGAGGGGGCGAGCTTCTCGTCCTGGGCGTACACCATCCTCAATCGCGTCGCCTATACGAAATACCGCATGAAGATGGCCGAGTGGGGCAAGCGCGCGGAGCTCGAACCGGAACACTACGAGTCGCTCCCGGATGCGAAAGCGGAATTTCTGGAAGACCTTTCCATACGAAATGAAGTCCTTTCCGCACTCGCGAAGCTTCCCGAGACCGCGGCGAAGATATTGAAATTGCAGTTCATAGAGGGGAAGAGCCAGGAGGAGATAGCCGCAAGCGAGGGGCTTTCCATTCCGGCGGTGAAAACGCGCGTGCACCGCGCGAAGAAATTATTCAAAGAGGCGTATGATGAACAACACTATGACTGATGACCGTACAAACATCGAACGCATTGTGATGCAACGGGTGCACCTCATCCGGGCGCTCCGGTTCGTCATATCAAGCGGCGCGCTCTCCATGCTCGTGTCCGCGCTCGCGCTCTACGGCATCGGCAGGGAAGTGTGGGTCGGCCGCGTGCTCCAGAATGCTCCCGCAAATATTCTGGACATCCCGCGCTTCTACCTTGCCGCCTTTCTGCACACGCGCCTCATCGTGCAGGTACTCGTGCTCCTTGTGCTCGGCGCGCTCCTTTTCGCGGCCCGCGAGATCGCTCGCGCGATTTCCGTAATGTCCTCTTTAGAGAGCCTCTAGCTCTCCGCTAACTTTTCCCGCACTTGCTTGAGGAGATTTCTTGAGACGTCTTTGTTTTCGCGCAGATGCGTCCGAGTCGCATCGTAGCCGACGGCGAGCTTCTCGCCGTTGAATTTGTAGGTGGCGCCGGCTTTTTCCACCAGGCCGAATTTCTCGCCGAGCGCGATGAGCTCGCCCTCGCGGCTGATGCCCTCGTTGTAGAGAAGGTCGAACTCCGTCGTCTTGAACGGGGCGGCGACTTTGTTTTTCACCACTTTGACACGTACGCGGCCGCCGACCACCTCTTCGCCCTTCTTGATGCTCGCGATACGGCGGATATCCAAGCGCACAGAGGTGTAGAACTTCAGCGCCTTGCCGCCCGGCGTCGTTTCCGGATTGCCGAACATCACGCCGATCTGCATGCGTATTTGGTTGATGAAAATGACGATGGTCTTGCTTCGAGAGACGATTGCGGTGAGTTTGCGGAGCGCCTGGCTCATGAGCCGCGCCTGCTTGCCCACGTGCTGTTGGCCCATCTCGCCTTCTATCTCGTCCTTTGGCGTGAGCGCTGCCACAGAGTCCACGACGATGACATCCACATTCCCGCTCCGCACCAGGCTCTCCACGATATCAAGCGCCTGCTCGCCGGTATCAGGCTGGCTGATGAGGAGCTCTTGGAGCTTCACGCCGATGCGCCGCGCGTACTCCGGGTCAAGCGCGTGCTCGGCGTCCACAAATGCCGCGATGCCGCCCGCTTTTTGCGCTTCAGCGATGACGTGAAGCGCGAGTGTCGTCTTGCCGGAAGACTCGGGACCGAATATCTCAATGATGCGCCCGCAAGGGAGACCCCCCACGCCGAGCGCGGCATCAAGGCCGACGGAGCCGGTGGAGATGGCCGGTATCTTTTGCGGCGTGCCCGCGCCGTAGGTGGATATGGCTTCGTCGCCGAACTTGGTGCGTATTTCTTTAAGCGCCTGGTCGATGGATTTCTGTTTTTCGCTTTTATCGGTGCTTGCCGCCGATACCGACTTCAGCGTCTTTTCTTTTTTTGGTTTTCCGAAGGCCATAGCGTAATAAATTTTCAATGTTTAATTTTCAATTTTCAATGCATTCTGAATTGATACATTGAAACACTGGAAATTGCTTGAAAATTGAGAATTGTAAATTGATAAATTAGGGCACAAAGATGGTGCGGGTCGCAGTCACGGTCCTGCCGAATCGATCCACTGCCGCAAAGGTAAGTATAGAGCCTCCGCGAGGAAAGGTCAGTGTTGACGAGAAGCTCCCGTCCTGGTCATGGAGAAGGCTCGCGCCGTTCAGCGTGAGCTCCGCAGCCCGCGCGGCCCTGCCCTGTATCGCGACGACGCCGCCCGGGAACGGCGTACCGTCCCGCGGGGAAGCGATGGAAAGGGAGGGCCCGGCCACGATAGGCCACGCTTCCATGCACCCGTAGGCGCCGAAGACAAGAAGTACGGCGAGGATGAGGTATTTAGTAGCCATCGCTTCCGCTAAAAGAGCTCTTCGTCCGTGTCGTCCACTCCTCCCGAAGCGGACGAGCTGTCGCGGCGATTCAACACTTCGCGCGGTTTACTGCCGTCGGCGGCGCCGATGACGCCTTTCGCCTCCAGTACGTCCATCAGCCGCGCGGCGCGGGAATAGCCGATCTTCAACTTGCGCTGAAGGTAGGAAGTTGAGGCGCGCCCGGCTTCTTCCACGGCGGTGCGAGCGTCCTCATAGAGGTCGTCGTCGCTATCGTCGTCGAAACTGCCGTTTGCAAGTCCGATGACGTCGCTCGCCTCCGTGGGCGTACCGCCGTTGCCGCCCCCGAAGTCGATGGAGGAGAGGTCGCCGGCATTGTGGCTCTTAATGTAGCTCACGACCTTCTTTACCTCCGCTTCGCTGATGAAGGCGGTCTGCAGGCGCACCGGCTTCTGCATATCGCTCGAGAGGTAGAGCATGTCGCCCGCGCCGAGCAGGGTTTCCGCGCCCGAACCGTCCAGGATAGTGCGCGAGTCTATCTGGCTCGCGACCTGGAGCGCCATGCGCGTCGGCACGTTCGCCTTGATGAGGCCGGTGATGACGTTCACCGACGGGCGCTGGGTGGAGAGAATGAGGTGGATGCCCACTGCGCGCGACATCTGCGCGAGGCGGACGATGCTCGCCTCAAGTTCGCGCGGATAGCTCTGCATGATGTCGGCGAGTTCATCAATGACGATGACGATATACGGCATCGCTTCCGGCATCTCGGCGCCGCCGCGTTTTTTCGCCGGCTCAAAGACGGAAGCGTGATAGGAACCGATGTCGCGCACGTGCTCGGCCTCGAGAATGTTGTAGCGGCGCTCCATTTCCTTCGCCGCCCACTTGAGCGAGAAGATAGTCTTCTTCGGATCGGTGATGACGGGGGTGAGGAGGTGTGGGATGCCGTTATAGGCGGTGAGCTCCACGCGCTTCGGGTCGATCATGATAAAGCGAAGCTGGTTCGGACCGTTGCGGTACAGGAGGGAAGTGATGAGCGCGTGGATGGCGACCGACTTTCCGGAACCGGTTGCTCCGGCAACGAGCCCGTGCGGCATCTTCGCTATGTTCACGTAGTGCGGCGTGCCGGTGATGTCGCGTCCAATCGCCGCGAGAAGCGGCTTGTCGCTATCGCTCCACTCGGGCGCGGAAAGGAGGCCGCCGAGACCAACCATCGCTTTGACTGTGTTCGGCACTTCGATGCCGACGAGGGACTTGCCCGGAATCGGCGCCTCGATGCGCACGGGGTGCGCGGCGAGCGCGAGCTCTAGATTGTTCGCGAGGGAGACAATTTTTGAGAGCCGCACGCCTTCGGCAGGCTTCACTGCGTAGCGCGTGACAGTCGGACCAACCGACACCTCGTCCATTTCCAGGTTGATGCCGAAGTTCTGGAAGGTGCGCTTGATGATATTTGCGTTCGCTTTGATATCGCCCACGCCCGGCTTGCCGCGGTCCGCGCCGAGGATGGAAAGTGGAGGGGCTTCGTACTCTGCATCAAAATTCGCGATACCCGTGCCTTGGGCGCCCGTCCCGCGGTTGAATATATTGACGACCGGTTCGTGCTCGGGAGCTACCGGCGTTTCCTCTTCGTCCTCGTCTCCCTCGTATTCCTCCTCATCCTCTTCAGGTACGCCGACGACCGCGAGCTTCTCGTCCTCGGAAAGTCCGTCTTCACGGCGGGCGCGCAAGCGCTCCCAGAGCGATACGACGTTCTCGGAGAGGAGTGCACCGAGCGCTTCCAGGTCGCTCACGATGGCGACGCCGATACTGATGGTCGCGATGAGGAGAACGAAGGCGCCCCAGAAACCGAAGAAGCCGGCGAGCATGTTTCCTTCCCAGGCGCCGAGCATGCCGCCGAAGTGCGTGTCGGGAAAGAGTCCGGCGAAGGCGAGGACGGACGCACAGATAAGAACGAGGCCGGAAGCGGTCAGCGCTTCTATCGTGGGGCGGCCGAAGCCCGCATAGAGGCCGACGGCGAGAAGCGC
>JAJZRH010000008.1:3559-12263 GCA_021802795.1 bacterium | reverse complement strand
CCCGCTCTATTTCAAGCCGGGCATCAAACAGCCGTGGGTAGTACAGCAATCGTAAACGGAGCGCGTGCTAGTATTCCGGTATGAAACCGGAACAATTGGATCGCTCAAAAGAATCTTTCTCTGCATCTAAGCACCGCCTCCAGCCGTCAAAAGTCGTTGACCGCTTTGACCTTCTTCTCGAAGATCTGTTCCTCATTCGTAATCCGCGCTTCAAGTTCATCAAGGACCATTCGGAAGAGGTACAGGCATTCACCGAGGAGTACCGCGCCGGTAAGCCGCTCGAGGAGGTAGGGGAGTGGTTCTTCTTCCCGTGGAACGGCACGCTTGCGCACTATCTCCCGCATGAGGAGCATCAGGAAATACGCACGGCGCGCAACCGCAACATCATCACGAAGGAAGAACAGGAGAAGTTGTACGGCCTCACGGTCGCGTATGCGGGACTCTCCGTCGGGAGCCACGGCGCGCTCACGTTCGCGCTCATGGGCGGCGCGCGCCGCATCAAGATAGCCGACCCGGACGAAGTCTCAGCTTCGAACCTCAACCGCATTCGCTTCGATTTCCTCGCGCTCGGGCGCAAGAAGACCGATTTGGTTCTCGAGTACATCTACCAGCTGAACCCGTACGCCGAAATAGACGTGTATGACTCGGGCGTTGCGGAGGAGACAATGGACGCCTTCCTTAAGGGCGTCGACGTGCTGGTCGAAGAGACCGATAACTTGGAGATAAAGATACGGCTGCGGCTCGCGGCGCGCGAACGCGGCATTCCCGTCGTGATGGCGACCGACAACGGCGATAACATTATCGTTGAGGTGGAGCGTTTCGATGTCGACAAGACGAAACAGCTCTTCAACGGCGTCATCGGTGATGTGAATGTGGAAATGTTCAAGTCGTTCACGCCGTCGGACTTGCCCAAGCTGGCGACGAAGATCGCCGGTCCCGAGCTCGTGACCGAGCGCATGATGAGCTCGCTTCTCCAGGTCGGCCGCGAGATATATTCCTGGCCGCAGCTTGGCGACGCCGCGACGCTTTCGGGCGTCGCCATCGCCTACATCCTGAAGCGGCTCGCGCTCGGGCAGGCCGTGAACGAAGAAAAATGCGAGATCAGCCTGGATGCGCTTCTTGATCCGGAACACCACGCGCCGCACGTGAAGAGCGCCCGCGAAAGGGCGCGCGCAGACTTCTTTGCCGCAATCGGCCTCTAGCTCATGGACGGGGAGCGCGACGCGCGGATAGCAAAGATACTTTCGGCCGCCGTCGCGGCGCCGTCGGGGGACAATTCGCAGCCGTGGCGCTTCGTCTTCCGCGCGCCGAACACTATCGAGTTCCATGCGATACCGGAGAAAGACAATGCGCTCTTCAATTTGGACGGGAGCGGCACGTTCTTTGCGCTCGGAGCGGCTCTAGAGAACGCCATACTCGAAGCAAAAGCTTTGGGATTTGAGCCCGAGGTTGTCTACCGCGGGGAAGGGTCGCTCGTTGCGGCACTCGTTCTGCGCGAGGGAGGCATGCTTTCCGGGGCGGAGCGGGAATTGCAGCAAGCGATCCCGCTCCGGCACACGAACCGCAAGGCGTATAAGAAAGTGCCGCTTACAGAAGATGATCAGCGAGCGCTCCTTGCCGCCGCCGAAGGCGCGAACGGCGCTTCTCTCTCGCTTCTTGAGGATGCGGGAGTAATGGCTCCGATCTCGCGTGCGCTCACGACGATGGAAGAGACCGCCCTCGGTAACAAGCCGCTCCACGCGCTCTTTTTCGGGAGCATCTTTTGGTCAAAGGAACGCAACGACGCGGGGGAGCACGGCCTGTACGTCTACACGCTTGAACTGCCGCCGCCCGCCCGCCTCTTTTTCAAGGCGCTGCGTCATTGGTCGGTGGCGAAGGCATTCGCAAAAATAGGATTCCCGAAGATGGTCGCCGCGATAAACGCGAAACAGAATGCGAGCGCCTCCGCGTTCGGGGTCATCACCGTCGACCGGTTTGATCGTGCGCGGTACGTTGAGGCCGGGCGCTTGCTTGAGCGCGTATGGCTCGCCGCCGCCGCGCGCGGCATGTCGCTCCAGATAGTGACCGGCCTGCTTTTCCTCGCGCGCACTCTGGAACAGGAAGCCCCGGCGGGATTTTCTGAGGAGGAGCGCGCTTTGGTACGGGAAGCCTATGCGCGGATACGCAAAAACCTCGGAAGCGCCGAGGAGCCGTTCCTTATATTCCGCGTGGGCTATGCGGAGGCGCCGACCGCGGTATCATTCCGTAAACCGCCCGTTATCGCGTACGCGGATTAGCCTATGCTTTTTCCCTCAAACTTAGACCTCCTGTCCGTCGGCATCGCGGTTGCGGGCATCGGCCTGCTCGGATTCGTCATTCTGTTCAACAACACGCGCTCGACGACGAATCGCGCCTTTTTCTACTTCGCGCTCGTCTCGGTGTGTTGGAGCATCCTGAATTATTCCTATTATCAATTGCCGGCGAGCGACGCGGCCCTCTGGCTTCTCCGGAGCGTGATGTTCTTTGCCGCGTGGCACGCGTTCACATTCTTCAACCTCGCCTCCGCATTCCCCGACGACCAGTACCGCCGGCCGGCATGGCACACGTTCCTGCTCGTACCGCTCACCGGCGTCGTTTCCATCCTGACGCTCACCCCGTACGTGTTTGAGAGGATAACCGCGGTCGGCGCGGACGGGGCGATCGGCGGAGTGCAGAACGGTCCCGCTATCCCGCTGTTCGGGACGCTCGTGTTCTTCCTCATTGTTTCGGCCATCTGGAAACTGGTTCGCAAAACGCTGCGAGCGCCGAAGGATCAGCGGCGCCCATACTCTCTGATGCTTTCCGGGATGGTGCTGACGTTCATATTGCTTCTCACTTTCAATTTCTTCATTCCGGCGGCTTTTAACAATCCCCGCTTCATACCGCTCGGAGCGCTCTTCCTGCTCCCGTTCGTCGTGATGACGTCCTACGCCATCTATCGCCACCACCTCTTCAATTTGAAAGTCGCAACGACGGCATTCCTCGGCTTCATGGTGACGGTCTTCACGTTCGTGAACGTGTTGTATTCAACGAGCGCAAGCGAAGTCGTCATCAACATCACCGCATTCCTTATCGTGCTCATCGGGAGCATCCGCATTGTGCAGGACACGCTGAGCCTCAAAGAGCTCACGGAAGAACTTTCGGAGACCAACGAGCGGCAGGAAGGGCTCATCCACTTCATCGGGCACGAGGTCAAGGCGTTCCTGACCAAGGACGCGGGCGCGTTCGCATCGCTTTCCGAAGGCGATTTCGGCGAACTCCCGGAGACGGGGAAGAAGTTCGTCGAGCAGGCGCTCGCGGAATCGCGGCTCGGCGCGGATTCGGTGGCGAACATCCTCAAGGCCTCCAATTTGAAGAAGGGGACCGTGGCGTTCAAGAAAGAGCCGTTCGATATGGCTGCGGCCGCGGCGGCCGCGGTGGAAAAAGTCCGGGCCATCGCCGACCGCAAGAATCTCGCGCTCACGTTTGCGGCCGACCCCGCCGGCGCGCCGTATACCTTCATGGGCGACAAGGACGAAATTGCCGACCACGTGTTCCGCAACCTCGTGGACAACGCGATAAATTACACGCCGACGGGCTCCATCAGTGTCTCGCTTAAAAAGGAGAACGGGAGAATCGTCTTTACGGTGAAAGACACCGGCATCGGCATTACGGAAGAGGACAAGAAGAAGCTCTTTACCGAAGGCGGCCACGGAAAAGAGTCTATGAAGGTGAACGTGCACTCCACCGGCTACGGCCTTTACATCGTGAAGAACATCACGGAAGAGCATGGCGGCACGGTCCGCGCCGAGAGCGACGGGGAAGGCAAGGGCTCTACGTTCGTAGCGGAATTTCCGGCGTAATACCGGCGCCGTTTCGGCGCGGGGGAACGGGGAGTGGTACTATGGATCGGTATGCAGATAGAGAAGAAAAAGCCCGCGCGCGCGGGCGCCGTCCTTCGCGCGTATAGCAAAGCCGCCCTCGCCTACCCGTGGGTTCTTTTCTTTGCCGTCATCGCCGCGCTCCTCATTGAGGCGGCGGGCGTTGTCGCGCCGCTCTTTCTGCGGCAGTTCGTTAATCTCCTCTCAGGGGGCACGCCGACGGCGGACGTTGTATGGGCGGTCTTTGTGGCGCTCATGCTGTTCACGGCGACCAACCTTATGGGGTGGCTCGGCCAGCGGATACGCCTCTACTCGGTCAACCGGCTTGAGTCGAGGGTCATGGTCGATCTCTACCAGAACGCCTTCGACTACATGCTCGAGCACTCCCATGATTTTTTCATTTCCAATTTCACCGGCACGCTGACGCGCCGCATCACGCGCTACGCGCGCGCTTTTGAGCAGGTGTTCGACAGCATCCTCTTCAACTTCTTCCCCGCATTCGCGTTCGCCGTCGGCATCGTGGGCGTGTTGTCGCTCCGGAGCCCCCTGCTTGGCGCGGGGCTCCTGGTGTGGACCGTCATCTTTGTGTATCTGCAATTCCGGATGATGCTTAAACGCCAGCCGCTGCGCATTGCGCGCACCGAGGAGGACAGCCGCGTAACGGGATTCCTTTCCGACGCGGTCCTCAATCATTCGACCATCACCACCTTTGCCGCGCTGCCGTACGAGCGCGCACATTTTGCCGAAACGATCCACCGGTGGTATGCCGCGCTGAAGCGCGTATGGGACGCCGACTTGTGGGTCTACGGCATCCAGGGGCTTCTGGCCACCGGCATAGAGTTCGCGCTTCTTGCCGGCGCGATAGTGCTCTGGCAAAAGGGCCTTATGACGGTCGGCGATTTCGTGCTCATCCAGATCTATGTCCTCGGTCTATTCAATCGCATCTGGAGCATCGGACAGAACATGCGCCAGCTCTACGATGCGTTCGCGGACGCGACCGAGATGCTCGACATCATGGAATTGCCGCACGGCATACAGGACGCCCCGAATGCCGTGCCGCTTACCGTACCGAACGGCGCCATCACCTTTAGTAACGTGCGCTTCGAATACCACGACGGCCACGCGGTGCTGGACGGTTTCGAGCTCGATATCCAGCCGCACGAGAAAGTGGCGCTCATCGGCTCCTCCGGGGCGGGGAAGACCACCATCGCCAAACTCCTTCTGCGGCTCTACGACCTCACGAGCGGCGTCATACGCATCGACGGCCAGGACATCTCGCGCGTGACGCAGGAGAGCCTGCGCGCTTCAATCGCTTTCGTCCCGCAGGAACCGATGCTTTTCCACCGCTCGCTTATGGACAACATCCGTTACGGGCGGCAGGAGGCCACCGACGAGGAGGTCATCGAGGCGGCCAAGCAGGCGCACTGTCATGAATTCATCAGCCAGTATCCGGAAGGGTTCCAGACGATGGTGGGCGAGCGCGGGGTGAAGCTCTCCGGCGGCGAACGCCAGCGAGTCGCCATCGCGCGCGCCATCCTTAAAGATGCGCCCATACTCGTGCTTGACGAGGCGACCTCGAGCCTGGACTCCGAGAGCGAGCGGCTCATTCAGGATGCGCTTATGCGGCTCATGAAAGGGAAGACCGTCATCGCCATCGCGCACCGGCTCTCCACGGTGATGAGCATGGACCGCCTCGTCGTTATAGAAAAAGGATCGGTCGTCCTCACCGGGACGCACGACGAGCTCCTGGCGCAGGAAAGCAACCTCTACAAGAAGCTCTGGGAGATACAGGCCGGCGGATTCCTCCGGGCGGATTAGGACGCTTATTTTGTGCTGGCAGAAGGACTTGCACCTTCGACCTTGGCTTTATGAATGCCATGCTCTAACTACCTGAGCTATGCCAGCAAATGAAGCACAATATAGGAACACTAACAAAATTGGAGAGATTTTGGTAGGATACGTTTATTCCGCAGGAATACTGCGGGGGTAGCTCAACTGGTTAGAGCATCCGCCTGTCACGCGGAAGGTTGCGGGTTCGAGTCCCGTCCCTCGCGCAAGACACAAATCCCCGAAAGGGGATTTGTGCTTTCGTGAGGGAAGAAAGCGAAGTCTTCGTCGGGACTCGAAGGCCGGAGCGATGTTTCGTCAGCAGGCGAAACCGCGAGGCAGGGTCGTGAGAATCCGCGAGCGTTGGCGAGCGGATTACTCCTGACCGAGTCCCGTCCCTCGCGCAGTTAGCAAAACGACGACCTCAAAGGTCGTCGTTTTGCTTTTTATGTTCGGCCGTACCGGTCTTCAAGCCGGTGAATGTCGCTTTCGTCAAAGTCGCCGAACGCTATTTCCAGGAACACGGTTCCGTCCGGGCCGCCGGTGATCCGGTGCTCGTCTCCTCTTCTGCCGAAGACGGCATCTCCCTCGTGCACCTCCATATCTTTCCCGTTTATGTGCACGGTGCCGGAGCCTTTGAGGACGCGCCAGAATTCATCGCGGTGTTCGTGGGTCTGCAGGCTGATGGCCTGGCCCGCGTTCACGGTGATGATCTTCACGGTCGTCTTCTCATTCAACGTGAAGCGTTCAAAGTTGCCCCACGGGCGTTCTTCCTTCTCATAATGGGGTAGTCCTTCCATAGGGGAAGTATATCGCAAGAAAATTGAAAGAAGCGGGGTTTTCCGCTACTATGCGCAAGTACGTTAAGCCGAGATAGCTCAGTTGGTAGAGCAGCGCCATGGTAAGGCGCAGGTCGTCGGTTCAATCCCGACTCTCGGCTCCAGAATCAAAGACAGGTCAGTTTCGCTGTCAGAAATTTTCGCGGCGCGAAGCGCCGCGTAGGGGGAATGCGCATTTCCGCGCGCTTCGCGCGTGTGAAGGGAGAGGTTCAATCCGAAAATTTTTTGGAGGGAGGATTTTTTGGAGGGGTAGTTTTCAGAATGGGCGATTTCATCAAGACGCGAAGCGTCTTGTATCCAGTTCCGGACCGGTTCAACCCACGCGGCAGGAGCTCGTTCAAGACGGACGATTTGCTCCTCAATCGTCCTGCGTTCGCTCATAAGCGAACGGCGGCGGGACAAGTATTCCTCGCGCTCCAAGTCCTCGGCCACATAGAGGTCGGTTAGACGCGCGAGCGTGCGCGAAATGTCCGTAACCTTGTCCCGCAGGTCGTGAACAGCCCCTGCCGCCGTTTGAGAGGCATTAGTGGCCTCGGTATCAAGTAGGGTAGACAAGGGCGATATCCACTCTTTGGGCATCGCATATTCGCCGAGAAGCGCCGAAAGTTGCGAATCCAATACTTCGCTTCGTATCGGCGCTTCTTTGCACTTCACGGTCTTAGATTTCCGCGTACAGCGGTAATAGGTGTAATGGTGCACCTTGCCGTTCTTCTGGTGCTTCTCTTTCTTCTCGGCCGTGATGCTCATCCCGCAGGAGCAATGGAGGAGGCCGCAATACGGACTCGGATCATCTTTAATATCCGGAACGCGCCCGCGACTGTGCAGAACGGCATTTGCCTTATCAAAAAGCTCTTTTGAAACGAGCGGTTCGTGCGTGCCTTCGTATACCTCGCCCGCGTTGCGGAAGTGCCCATAATAAAAAGGGTTTTGGAGGAAGAACGAAATTTGCGAGATATGAATACGACGATTGCCTTTAGACAGCACGCCCGCTTCTTCAAGCATCGTGGCGAGACTGTCTAAAGTGTCCTTGCCGGTCGCATACCGCTCAAAAATCTCCCGCACGAGCTTCGCGTTCTTTTGATGTGTCTTTATGGTCTTTGTACTCGGGTCGTTTAGATACCCAAAGGGAGCGAGGCCGGGATAAATACCTTGCCGCGCTTTCTGCCGGAGTCCGCGCGAAGTATTCTCGCTCAATTGGCGAATGTACTCATTCGCCACACCGAGCTCAACGGACATCATTAGTACATTGTCGTTAGGGAAGTGCGAGCGGTCGTGCGTTTGGATATGACGGATAACGCCTTGTTGCAAGAGCCACTGTATCTGCCCGCCATCTACCGGATTACGCGCGAGACGGTCTATCTTCCAACAAATGATGCCCTGCGCTTCGCCCTTTTGTATCCGCGCCATCATCTCGCCGAATATCGGACGGCCGGGCATCTTCGCCGAGCGTTTTTCCACGAATACCTCAACGATGTTGAGTCGTTCGCGCTCCGCAAGGGCGCGAAGCTCGGCGAGCTGGGCTTCAATGGACAGCACCTGCTTATCCTCGACATCGGTGCTTTTGCGGGCGTAGAGAAAGTAGTGCATAATTGCATTATAGGACATACAAAATGACTCCAGTTGAACCCAAAAAGAACATCGCTAGCTTGTCTGCATTTCATATCCTAAATTACCGCTCAATCAAAGATTCGGGGGTGGTTACGCTGGCTACCGATGACAGAATATTCGTACTTGCCGGCCAGAATGAATCCGGGAAAACATCGATCCTTTCTGCTCTGAATGACTATGAGTCTGGTGAGTATAATCAGGATACAAAGCCGTTCGGTATAAATTCTGGTAAACAAGAGATTTACTGTTTCTATAAAATTGTCGACCAAGAGTATTTTTTGGAGAAATTGGAAAGTAGAATAGTGTCTTCTAAGAAACTATCCCAAGAGAACGGAGTAAATGTTTTGAGCGACAGACTGAAGATCTCCGAACTCAATCTCTGCAGGTCCTTTGATTTGACTACGGGGACCGTGTCTCTTTCGCTCGACGAAAATACACTCAACGCAATCAAAGGAGCTATAAGAACGGAAACAACAAAGGCAGAGGATGACACCGAGGTTAAAAAATCGGTAGTGGAGATTTCAGCGGAGGAAATTTCCGATTGCGTATGGA
>JAJZRH010000008.1:0-3549 GCA_021802795.1 bacterium | reverse complement strand
CCGCCATTTCTTTGTTTGAAGAAAGCGACATTCTTCCTGATCGAATTCTAATTTCGGCGCTAAAAGAGGGAAAGGAAGATGCCGAGGGATATCAAGCCGTGAAGAATTTTGAAAAAATTGCTGGCGTCAATTTAGTTACTCTTGCGGAGATTGTGTCAGATGCAGAACGACTCAAGGCACAAAATGACGCAAATAAAATTATCTCCGTTGATTTTCAAGATAGTTGGCATCAACGCATCTACGGAAATAACCAAGTTAGAGTGATGTTTGAGATACAAAGAGGCGTCGACGGTCAGCCTTATGTGAATTTCTTCGTTGAGACCAAAGACAATGAATTTTTAGCACCAAGGCAGCGAAGCAAAGGACTAATTTGGTTCTTGTCCTTTTGGCTTGACCTAAAAGCTACGAAAACGGACGACCCACAAATTATCATTGTCGATGAGCCGGGACTTTACTTGCACATAAAAGCGCAGAAAGATTTTCTCAATCTACTGCAATTTCTTGCCGGAGACCAGGAAAGGAATCAGGTTGTGTATTCAACGCATCTGCCCGCTCTAATAAACACAGATTATCTTTATCGTATCGGTTTGGTTGTTAACGCCGAAGATAATGGCACAACGGTAGAAAAACTGACCTCGTCGAAGTTTGATACGGATAGCAAGCGAGATGCCCTACAACCTATCGCGGAGGCAATGGGCTTGGTTCCACTTAAAGACTTCTCAGTTCTAAAGGAAAAGAATGTCATCGTCGAGGGACTGTCGGACTTTCATTACTTCCAGGCGATAAAGTCGTTAATTAGACCCACCGCCGAATACGAGTTTGTACCCGGAATTGGTATCAAGGACGGGAAAATCAATCATCTCATTTCTTTTTGTATTGGATACGGCTTGGGGTGGGCGGTAATTATCGACGATGGGAAGGGTTCGTCGGAAGTATTCGAGTCTCTTAAAAAGGAGATTTTTGATGGCGATAAACTCGCAGCCGAACAGCGCATCAAAATTTTAGATCAGGCAAAAGGGATTGAGAATCTGTTTACTTGCGAAGATCTGAAACTGATTGGCGAACACATTGTTTGTAACGAGAAAGGCGACAAGTCAAAGGCCGTTGGGGAAAGTAGGAAAATCATGTTTGCACAGCTCTTCCATCAAAAAGTAAATTCTAAAGAAATTACACAGGAGAAATTGGACCCCAAAACGATCAGTCGTTTCGAAAAGATTTTCGAATTTCTTGATTCCGCCTTCACGACGGGAGCTTCGCAATAGCGAAGGGGCTGGTGCGCGCACGGGAAGTGGGGTTGTGAAGCGAGAGTACGCAGCTTCGCAAGGCCGGAGCGCGACGGCGCGAGGCGGGGTCGCGGAAATTTCCAGCAGGAAATTATCTGTGACAGCACATCCTTGCATTCGTATTCCCCTCCAAAAAATTTTCGGATTTTGTATTTCTGAACCTCCCTCACGCGCGCGAAGCGCGCGGAAATGCGCATTCCCCCTACGCGGCGCTCCGCGCCGCGAAAATTTCTGACAGCGAAACTGACCTGTCTTTGATTCTGGAGACCCTACTCAACTCCGCTAGAACCTATTTCGCCCAACACCCGAACCAATGATCTCTCGCGCCTCGCAGAGCCTCGGCGCTCGCCGCCCGCTCGCGGACTCGCGGTCGGCCCCGGACAAAAGTATTTTCCTGCTGGAAAATCTTTTCCCCATGCCTCGCACCGTCGTGCTCCGGCCTTGCGGACGCTTCGCGTCCTCACCCCGTCGCGCATCTCTGTCTTCTGTCCGGTCGGGATTCGCGGGGGGGTGTTCGGAATGCATGGAGCGGCAGGGCGAGGGTTTAGGGTTATATCAAAATAAAAAAGCAGCCGGTGGCTGCTTTTCAAGGTTCGAAGCGGACTTTTTAGGAAATCATTTTTTGAAGCTGACTTATAGGACACTTGCTCGCAAGGAAGTGAAGTAGTCCGCGAAAGGCAACTTCTCCACATTCTGCGCGATTTTCCTTAATGATCTTGCAGATTTTCTCGCAGGTCCAGCCGTTGTCAAAACCGTGATTCTCTAATCCCTCCTTGATACAGTCTCTCAACGTTTTTTCTTCCCCCGGCGAGATCTTACCGGGATTAATAATGGCCTGAACGAAGCGTTTTAAATCATTGCCCTCGCTATAGAGAAGACTGCGGATGACCTGTCTCCACAAGATGCGGCGAGTCTTTGGGAAGGTAGGGATGTGAAGAGTCGGCTTCTCCGGATACGATGAGGGGAGCATTTTAAGCAGAACCAATGCTTGTTTTCCCGTTTCTATTTCGGTCTCACGAGGGTGGCACATGATATGAGCAGTGTGCACCTCATCAAGGATGATAGTTGCGAGTGGAGAAGCTTTGTCGTCGTAATTACCTCCGAGTTCGGCGTACTTGCTAAAGATCCCTCTGAATGCAGTCAAATCAGTTTCAATCGTCTTAGACATTTCCGTTCCTTTCAATGAGCTTTTCCCCTTGGGGGCAGGATATCTCTATCCTGAGGCACTATGCCCACTGAAACACTACACTATGTATCGGATAAATTCCAAATATGTCTCTAATCTATTCCTATCCAACAAGAAACGCATGGAGCGGCAGGGCGAGGGTTTGAAGGACGTAAAAACAGAAACCGCCCTCCAACGCGGTTTCGTTGTGGGCGATGTAGTGCTTACTTCCTGAAAATCTCTGGCGGGGGTAGATATTCCGGTTCCGGGGTTAATGTAATCATCCACAAAGGAGGGTGTGCGATATTCTCTCCCCATTTTCTGCGAGATTTCTTCCAGCCATTATTTTTATCTTTCGCATTGAGCCATTCTCCAGTGTCTGCGTTGACCATCACGACGCCGGTGAGACCTTGTGGCAAATTCCTGTGAATGTGATTCACTAGTTCCCTTGCTTTACGGTCTCGCTCTGCGATTTTATCGATACGTGCGCGCCATCGTGGACCTTTCGCACGTGCTATTGATTTGTGTAGCCTAATCTGCTCGGGAGAAAAACCCATGTGGACCTCCATCTGTTTGATGAGCTAAAACCCTCGATAGGATATCACAAAAGCTTCAACCGACCAGCTCTGCCGAACAAAGGACAGCTGAACTTGTTTTGGCGGAGAAATCTGATAAATTCAGTCCAGTAAAGCTCTTAGAAAGGGAAGCACATGCGAAGAAGATATCTCGTTCCAAAGCCCGAAATGCAGCGACGTGACCTGAAGCCCGGCATGCAGCTTATGAACAAAATAAGCGGGCTCGTCGGCACCGTCAGAGCCGACTCTCAAGACCCGAAGAAGCTGGTGAAAATGTGCGAGACCTCGGTGGCCGTGAAGCTTACCTACGCCACTGGCCACCGCGGCCACACGTCCTGGTCTCTGTACAACGTTGAGCGCGTCGTCCCTCACATGTTGTGCGAGCCCCGGGTGGTTGTCTGAAAACTTTATCCAACCCACTTTAAGGGAGGGGAATCATGGGGAATGTCGTTCCTTTCAAAACGCAGGTTGCAAGGCCGGTAGAAATTACCGGCATGCCAATTCGACGGCGAGGCGTATGAGATCG
>JAJZRH010000007.1 GCA_021802795.1 bacterium | reverse complement strand
GTTTTTCTACCGCCAGTTCTGGTTTCTTCTTTGCCACTTTGAATCCTCCAAAAATCTCTGTGTCCTCTGCCACCTCGGCTGGACACAAGCGGATAATATAGTCTTATATTTTCGGGAAGTCAAGGTGGATGAAGGAGCGGCGGTGGATAGCGCACAAGCCGTGTTCCCGGAGCATCTCGTAGTGCATGTTGGTGCCGTACCCTTTATGGACGTCAAAGCCATACTGCGGGTACTCGGCGGAGAGTCCGATCATATGCCGATCGCGCACAACCTTTGCCGCGATGGAGGCAAGCGAGATGAGCGGGATGAGTTCATCGCCATTGATGATGGTTTCCTGCGCATACTCGGGCGGCGCGCGGAGCGCGCCGTCGAGCTGTACGAATACGTCATCCCTAGGCGCCGCATTAGCGGCGCCGGGCGAACCGCCTTCGGCGGTTTTAGCCGGCGCGAGCGCATTCACACCGCGCGATACCGCCCGGCGTATGACTACCGCGATGCCTTCCCTGTCGATTGCCGGCGCGTCCTCAAACTCGACCCTGAAACGTACGTCGCCAAGAGAGGCGCGCGCCTCAAGCAGTGCAAAGAGCTTCTCGCGGTTCTTCTCCGACAACTTCTTGGAATCGGCGACGCCCGGGAACTCTTTCGCCACGTCAAAACCCTCCGGTACGGCGACGATGCCGACCGAAACCGGCCCGGCCAAGGGGCCCCGCCCCGCCTCATCTACCCCGAGCATGAATCGCATGGGACAAGTATAATCGAAAGCATGGCCAGCCGTTTTATCCATCTGCATGCGCATAGCCACTATTCATTCCTCCAGGCTCTGCCGAAGATAGACGAGCTCGTAGAGAAAGCGAAGAAGGAGGGCATGGACGCGCTCGCGCTCACCGACAGCGGCAACATGCACGGTGCTATTGAGTTCTACAAGGCCGCCACGGCGGCGGGCGTGAAGCCCATCCTGGGCGTGGACGCCTACCTCGCGACGCGTTCCCGGCGCGAGCCGGACCAGGACGCCGGCGGAAGACGCACCCGCCTCGTCCTCCTCGCGGAAACTAACGAGGGTTATAAAAACCTTCTCGCTCTGGTGACGAAGTCGTGGACGGAAGGGTTCTCCGAGCGTCCGCGCATGGATAAGGAACTCCTGCGCGAACACAACCGCGGCCTCATCGCCATCATCCCCTCATTTGCCGGCGCTATTGCCCTATACCTGCGCGCCGGAGACGAGGACGGCGCGGCGGCCGCGCTTGCGGAGTTTAAGGATATATTCGGCGCGGAGAACGTCTTTCTTGAGATAACGCACCACCCGAAAGTCGCGGGGCACGAAGCCCTGATGCAGAAGATCGTCGCGCTTGCGAAAGAAAGCGGCACGCCGCTCGTCGCTCAGCACGATGTCTATTACTTGAACCCCGACGACCGCGAGGCGACCGAGATCATGCGCCGCATCCAGCACGGCGCGCGCGGCAGGAATGAGGACGAGGACTTCTCATTCATCAGCGAAAAAACCGCCGAGAAATTCTTCAAGGACGTTCCCGAAGCGCTGGACAACTCGCGCAGGATCGCCGACCGCTGCAACCTGTCTTTCGAACTCGGGAAATGGACATTCCCCTCCGTCCCCGTCTCGCAGGGGTTCAAAAACCACGACGAGGAGCTGCGCGCGACCGCCTACGCCGGGATCAAAATGCGGGGGCTTGAGGAATCAAAGGAGGTAAGCGAGCGCATTGAGTACGAACTGAACATCATCATCGGCAAGGGATTCGCGGTGTACTACCTCATCGTCGCCGACCTCCTGCGCTATGCGAAGAGCGCCGGCATCCTCACCACCACGCGCGGAAGCGCCGCCGGAAGCCTGGTCGCCTATCTCGTCGGCATTACGAACGTGAACCCGCTGTTCTATAAACTGCCGTTCGAACGGTTCCTCAACCCGGAACGCCCGAAAGCGCCGGATATCGATATGGACATCGCCGACGATCGCCGCGACGATATGATCGCGTACACGAAACGGAAATACGGCGAGGACCACGTCGCGCAGATCGGCACCTTCGGCACGATGATGGCGAGGGCGGCGGTGCGCGACGTCGCGCGCGCACTCGGCCACTCCTACACCACCGGCGACCGCATCGCCAAGCTCATCCCGATGGGTTCCCAAGGATTCCCGATGACCATTGACCACGCTATGGAGCTTGAACCGGACCTGAAAACGCTCTATGACGAGGACGACGAATCCCGGGAGATCATCGACCTGGCCAAACGCATTGAAGGATGCGTGCGGCACGTGGGCGTGCATGCGGCGGGCGTCGTCGTCGCGCCGACGCCGCTTGTGGAGTGGACCCCGATCCAGCCCGACCCGAAGGGCACCGGGAAGATGATCACGCAGTACGACATGTATTCAATCACCGATGAGTACGGCGGCGTCGGGCTCCTGAAATTCGACTTCCTCGGCATCAAGAACCTCGCCATCCTCGCCGACGCGGTCGCGCGCGTGAAAGAAACGCGCGGCATCGTCGTTGATATCGAGAACGTCCCGATTGACGATACGAAGACATTTGCAATGCTCGCGCGCGGCGAAACGGAAGGCACGTTCCAGCTGAACGGCTCCGGCATGACCCGCTGGCTGAAAGAACTGAAGCCCTCCACTATCCACGACATCAACGCCATGGTCGCGCTCTATCGCCCGGGCCCGATGGAAACCATTCCCCAGTATATTGAGCGCAAGCACAACCCAAAGCTCATCCGTTTCGTCGACCCGCGGATGAAGGACTACCTGGATTTCTCCTACGGCCTCCTCGTGTACCAGGACGACGTGCTCCTCACCGCTATCAAACTCGCCGGCTATTCGTGGCTGGAGGCGGACCAGCTTCGCAAAGCGATGGGCAAGAAGATCCCGAAGGTCATGCAGGCGGAAAAAGCGAAACTCCTCAAAGGATTCGTGGAGTACGGGAAGCTTTCGGAAGCGACGGCGGAAAAACTCTGGCTCCTCATTGAGCCGTTCGCCGCGTACGGGTTCAACAAAGCGCACGCTGCTTCCTACGGCAAGGTCGCGTACCAAACTTCGTATATGAAAGCGAACTATCCGGTGGAGTACCTCGCCGCCGTGCTCACCGCGGACTCGGGCGACACGGAGGCTATCGCCGTCTTCGTCGCCGAGGCAAAGCGCATGGGCATCCCCGTCCTCCCGCCGGACGTGAACGAGAGCGGGACGGACTTCACAACGGTACGTGTTGAAGCGACTGGGGAGATGTCGCGAGAAGAGGCTCCCGCAGGGCGACGGCCCGAGGGCGAGCCGATTTTTCAGCAGAAAAATACGGCGTACTCTTCGAGTGACTCTCCCCAGTCGCCAAACGCCATCCGGTTCGGTCTCTCGTCCATCAAAAACTTCGGCGACGGCATCTCGGAAGCCATTATCGCCGAACGCACGGCGCGCGGACCGTTCTCTTCCCTTTCCGATTTCCTCTCGCGCGTCGGGTCCAAGAACCTCAACCGCAAGTCGCTCGAGTCGCTCATCAAGTGCGGCGCGCTTGATTCGCTCAGTCCGTCGCAGCACAAGCGCGGCACGATGCTTGAAAACATCGAGACCTTGCTCGCCTTCCATCGGGAGGCGACGGCGGTCGCGCCGCAGGATTCCCTCTTCGGCGCCTCGTTCCACTCGGCGCCCTCGCTCACGCTCCCCGAAGGCAAGGCGACTTCCATTTCGGACAGGCTCGCCTGGGAAAAGGAACTGCTCGGCATTTATGTGAGCGGCCATCCTCTTGAAGCACATGAGGCGACGCTGAAAAAAGCGCACCTCTCCATCAAGAAAGTGAAGGAAGAACCCCAGCCCGGGATGCTCCTCATCCTGCCCGTGCTCGTTTCCACTGTGCGCACGCTTCTCACCAAGAGCGGCGAGAAGATGGCGTTCCTCGCCGTGGAAGATATGACCGAATCCATAGAGGCGGTCGTCTTCCCGCGACTCTTTAAAGAGCACGCGGCCGTCATCACCCCCGGCGCGTGCCTCCTCGTAAAAGGCAAGGTGGCGGTCCGAAACGGCGAACCCTCGCTCGCCATAGAAGAACTTAAGCCGCTCTCTTGAGTGTGCTATATTCTGGACATTATGGACGCCCCGGCAGATAAGGAACGCGACCACAAAAAGCTCGGCAAGGAGCTCGATTTGTTCACATTCTCCGAACTCGTCGGCTCCGGTCTCCCGCTCTGGACACCCAAGGGCACAATACTCCGCAACCTCCTCGATGACTTCGTGTGGGAAATGCGGAGCGCACACGGATACGAAAAGGTGGAGATACCCCATATCACAAAGAAGGAACTCTACGAGAAGAGCGGCCATTGGGACAAATTCAAAGACGATCTTTTCCGCATTACCACGCGCGAGGGCGACGAGTTCGCACTGAAGCCGATGAACTGCCCGCACCACACGCAGATCTATGCACGCAAGCCGTGGAGCTATCGCGAACTGCCACAGCGCTATGCGAACACGACCATGTGCTATCGCGATGAACAGTCGGGCGAGCTGAACGGTCTTTCGCGCGTCCGCGCATTTACCCAGGACGATGCGCACGCCTTCTGCCGCGAATCACAGGTGGAGGAAGAATTCAGGAACATTTGGAATATCATCGAGAAATTCTACGGAACGTTCGGATTCAACCCTAAGAAAATACGGCTCTCATTCCACGACCCGGAGCATCCGGAAAAATACCTCGGCGATAAGGCGCGCTGGAAGACGGCGGAAGACATTCTGACCAAGATCGCAAAAGAGAAAGGCGCGGAAACCATTCCCGGCGTCGGCGAAGCGGCCTTCTACGGCCCGAAACTGGACTTTATGGCCGAAGACTCGCACGGCCGCCTCTGGCAGGTGGCGACCATCCAGCTCGACATGAACATGCCGGAGAATTTCGACCTCACCTGCATAAACGAGAAAGGAGAGAAAGAACGCATTGTGATGATACACGCCGCCATTATGGGCTCCATAGAACGCTTCCTTTCTGTCCTCATTGAACACCTCCAGGGCGCGTTCCCGCTCTGGCTCTCCCCCGTCCAGGCGCGCGTGCTCCCCGTGTCCGAAAAGCACAATGCGTATGCAAAGGAGGTTGCGGACGCGCTGAAAGCCGCGGGCATCCGCGCAGACACGGACGACGCGAACGAGTCGCTCGGCAAGAAAATACGCAACGCAAAGTCGGAGAAAATCCCTTACTTGCTCGTCGTCGGCGACGCCGAAGTCGAAGCAAAAACCATTTCAGTAGACAGCCGCGACCATGGCAAGCTTGAGGCGATGCCGGTCGAGGATTTCATACGGCGTACAACGGAAGAAACAAGAACGCGCGCATAAAAGAAAAAACCGCTCACAAGCGGTTTTTTCTTTTATGCGCCTAGTATTGAAAGCGCACGCGTCAGCGCCAGCTTGGCGCCGGTCACGCCAACTGAATAGCTCGAGTCGATGGCGATCGTAAGCGCGGTGATGAGCTGTTCCAGAACCGGCGTGGAGAGGCGTGCGGTCAAGCGCGAAATGCCGGAATCGGAGGCGGTGCCGTCAATGCGCGCGCGGTATGCGTCGTCGAGCAAACAAACGATGTCCGTGATGAGCTTCTCCGGCGAGCCGTTTCCGCGCACATGCTGGCGGAGTCCCGCAAAGACCGCCGCGCGATCGCCCTCAACCAAGGCCGCTATGAATCCGCGAACGGATGCGGGAGTCGCCTCAGAGTCGGCTGCAATCGCCTCAACGTGCTCGTATACCGGTTCAACGTTCTCAAATACCGGTTCCACATTTTCGCGCACCGGCTCGACGTTATGTTTGGCCGTAGCATGGTGATGCCGCGACAGGCCTTTCACAATGTCGTCGATGGAGAGCGCCCCTCCCCGTGCGAACGATTTGAAACCGTCATACGACGAGTAACTGCGGGGCGCTTCCGGTGCCGGCGCAGACTGGACTTCAGTAACGACGATGTGCGGTTCGCGCGCGACTGCCGGGACCGGAGCAAGCTCGCGTGCGTTGAGCGATGCCGCGACGCGCTGCCCAAAGGCGCGCAACGAGCGGTTCGCGGCCGGCGCCGCGCCAAAGAGCACTAGGTAGGCAAGTGCGAGCGCCCAGGAGATAAGCGCGAGCCAGTAGAGCGTCGTGCCGACCGGACCGAGGTCAAGGCCAGTGTATGGGATCTGTGAGAGGTAGAGGTATGCGAGCCGCTGCGACGCAACATGCGGAAGCGCCGCAAGCGTAATGGTCGGAGGAGGCAGTGCTCCGCCGCCGCCGCCGCCGCCGCCATAGGTCGGCGGCGGACCGCCCGCGCCGCCGCCCGTAGGGGCGATGGTGACGGTCGTCGCGCAATTCACTGTTTGCCCAGTCGGGCTCACAACCGTGCCGGTAAAGGTCGTAACCGCGTTTATGGCATGCGAGTTCACGGAGCCGCCTATTGCGGGCGTGACCGCACCGACGTTCTGGTCAATGGAGAACGTTCCGCCATTCGTCGTCGTCCACGAAAGCGACGTAGACGAACCGGCCGTCACGGACGTCGGAGATGCCGAGAGCGTGCAGGTCGGAGCGCCGGGAGAGGGGGTCGGGTAGGTGCAGGTAACGCCCGTCTGGCTCGTGGCCGCGGGATTGTAGTTGGTGGCGGTCGAGTCCATACAACCGATAACGGGTGCGGGCGGGTAGGTGCAGGTAACGCCTGTTTGCGAGGTCGCGGCGGAATTGTAGTTAGTGGCCGTAGAATCCATGCAGCCATAAACGGGTGCGGGCGGCGCGGGCGGATACGTGCAGGTAACGCCTGTCTGGCTCGTGGCCGCAGAGTTATAGTTGGTGGCCGTAGAATCCATGCAACCGTAAACGGGAGCGGGCGGGTAGGTGCAGGTAACGCCTGTCTGGCTCGTGGCCGCAGAGTTATAGTTGGTGGCCGTAGAGTCCATGCAACCGTAAACGGGAGCGGGCGGGTAGGTGCAGGTAGCGCCCGTCTGCGAGGTCGCGGCGGAATTGTAGTTAGTGGCCGTAGAATCCATGCAACCGTAAACGGGAGCGGGCGGTGCGGGCGTGACCGTTACGGTCGCGGAACAGACCGCTGTGCCTCCGGGACCGGCGGCGGAGCCGCCATAGGTTGTGGTCGTGACGGGGGAAACCGAGATAAAACCCGGGACTGTTTTGGCACCAATGCCGTTATCAATGGAAAAAGAGGTGACGCCGCTCGAGAATCCCCAAGAAAGGAACGAGCTCCCTCCAGCGGTGATAGAACTCGGGTTTGTCGTGAGGATACAGGTAGGCGTCGGCACAGGCGTGTACGTGCAGGTAACGCCCGTCTGGCTTGTGGCCGCCGGGTTGTAGTTGGTGGCGGACGGGTCCATGCAACCGATGACGGGGGCAGGTGCCGAGGGGCCGCCGCCACCGTCGCCGCCGCCGCCGGCACCACCACCGCCATCGCCGCCACCGCCGGCGCCACCGCCGCCATCGCCTTCTGCAGATGCATGCAGGACACCGAACGGAGAGAGTTCATGGAAATACTGCTGCAGCACAAAGCCGCGCGAGAGCGCGAGTATCATAAAAAGCAGTATGAGCGTAATTGAGTATCGGGTTGGCATTTTTCCTATTTCCGGAACACCTCCAGAGAGATGTGCCGGAAAACGGGTCCAAAGGAAGGCGCAAATCGCACCTCCCTTTAGACAAGGAGAAAAGAACAGCGTCACCCGTCAGTCCTCTATCCAGTGCTCGTTCATGATGCAATCCGGCACCGGATTGCCATCCCACTCGCCGAGCGTGGTGCCCGGCAGGTGGTTGAAGAACCGCACTTCGTGCAGACCGGTAAGATGGTACGGCGGAGGCGACACCATGTCGCCGTCTACCGACGCCACCCGGATCGCGTCCCACTTTTCAAGCTGGGCTCGCGTGAACCGAAGTTCCTTGAGCCCCTTGACGGCGATAGTGCCGAGGACGTGCTCCTCGGTTATCGTCGGCGGTCCGCCACTTGCTTCCGGGGTCTTTATGAGCGACACCTGGAGAACATGCGGGGTGGCACTGCGTGAAAGCTTTCCTGCGGCGTAGGCATCGCGGAACTGCTTGCCGTGCGTGCGCGAAACGCGCGCGCCGACAAACTGCTCCGCAATTTCCTCTTTCGCTTGGGTAGGTTCTACCCCGGGAAGCTCGAGCGCCTCGTTCCTCCACACGTTCACCTTAAGGATGTAAACGAGCGGACATGCCCCGATAGGCGCCGCCGGCGTAAGTGCGGCCGGCACGGGTTTCGGTACGGGCTTTGCAGGACCCTCCCCGATGACATTCCCGCAGTGGCCCGCGAGAATAAGTTCGCCGGTATTGACGTCCACCCACACGGACTCACCTTGAAGGAAAGAGCGTTTCCACCCCTTCGCATCGTAGGTGTGCGTATTGCCGCGAACGAGCAAGCGGCTGATATGCCACTCGCCCGCCGGCGCTGACTGCTTCACGAGCGACCGCAAGTACTGCGGGAGCTCCGCGATATTCCCGAGCTTTGCGCTCGGATGCGCCGACTGGATGCCGAAGAAGTAATCCCGCGCGGTTGCGCACGATCCGTTCTTTTTGCACCTCGCCGGGTCAAGCAGTGTGTTGCCGGTCGGATCACTCGCAAGCGACCGTTCCACGAGCGTTGCCAGTTCAGTCGGGGACTTAATCCCCTTCATCATTGGCATTCCCGTTCCGGCCGCAAAAGCCGGATTTGCCAGCGCCGCGGTTGCGAGCGCCAGCCATACCACAATGAGTTTCCTCATTTGACTCTCCTTCTAAGTTGCTCTCGCAACGGTGGATCGGATGTGCTCATTCCCAAAGGGCGAGCACGCTATGTCTCTTTCGTCGGGGTCGCCCCATTTGATACTCCAAATGAAGAGACCTTCTTCCGAGCGAAAGACTTCAAGCACGTCCCCGTTCCAGGGGATGCGCCATTTCTCCGCTCGGATGAACGGTTTGTTGCCGAACGCGGCCGAATTTTTGCGCCACGCCAAAGCACCTTCTGCATAGGCAATCGCCACGAAGGAGGTGCCCGCGACTACGATAGTCGGTTCGCCGGGCTTTTCGGTCGCACGCAAGAGCTTCTCCACCTCCGGCTTGAAGAAGCCGAAAGCGGTGAAGACTTTTTCGCGCAGCCGCATCGCCTCCTCTCGCGAGGTGGAGCCTTCGCCGGCATGCGCCGGGACGACGAAGAACGCCAGGAAAGCTCCGGCAACGACGAGCACAAGAGTCGCTGCAAGAGCGACTTTCACGACTTTTTTGTTCATCATGTCCGACTCCCTTCGTTGTGCGCCGTAAGTGGCTTGGTTGAACGGGGTGACAAAGAACTCTCTCGCGCCCTGCTATTTGCGGAGAGTCATGTGATTTCTGGCGTTAGCCGGAAATCACATGACTTTCAACAAAGTCCGCGGTGACTACGAATCGGTCGGTCTTCGCTCCGAACGAATCACAGGTTGACAGCGTCAATACGCGGCCGGTCGTTGCGAGCGAGATCCCCGCATCGTTCGCGCTCTCCTTGGCGACGTTCCGCACCCTGTAGGTATATGCCGTATCTGCGGCATATACGGTGACAACATCGCCGGGGACGAGCTTCTGGATGCCGTTAAAGGTCTTATACGCCTGATTGCGTACGATCGGCAGGTAGCTCGAGTGCCCGAAGAGAACAACATTGCCCGTCTCGCCCAGCTTGGCGGAAGTCGGATACCGCACCGCGCCCGCAAGCAAGTATTGGTCGAGCGCCTCGACGTCGGTCGTCGTCGGGTTCGCAATACTCGCCGAGAGATTGATGGCAGGTATTTCTATCTTCGTCGGCAGTTCAGGGACGGGCATCGCCGGGGCAAGTGCCCCGGCCGCTGTAATCAGGGTCGACGGAGCTACGGCATCAGCTTTTGCCGGGGCCGCTTCCGGCAAGAGATCCAGTTCTGCGAGTGCCGTGACGCTTACGAAAAATGTCAGCGCGAAAACCCCGAGGAAACTCCATTTCCTCGCATAGGCCCGCATACCGGCTTGAACGAACCGGGCGGTTATCTCGACAATTCGTTCCATATCTTCTTATCCATCAATACAGTATTGTAACGGCACTGTCAAGCTTGACACTAAAAGTACCTAGTGGTATATATGAATCATCCCATGGATACACCAGAAACCCGTTTTCTAGCCCGCCAAACGACCATACACGCCCTTGCGGTCGTGGGCTTTGTCGCGCTTATGGGCGGCGGTATATGGCTTGCCGTGTACTCCACGCGCTATGTGCCCGACGTCGTCGGCCGCATCGGCAGTGCGGCGGTTTACCTCGGCTCCGTCTTTACGAAAGCCCCCGAGCCCTCCCTTTCGGTCGTTCCGACGCCCGTCGCGTCTACGACCATTCCCTTCGGCGAAGCGATGTCTACGCCCCCCTCCGGCGAGATAACGCTCCCGGTCGCGCCGAAGAAGGTTCAGCCGGCCGCGGGTACTGAGACGAACGGCGTCTACCCGCTCGCTGGTACGACGACGCCCGCACCGAGCGGCCCGGCCGACCTTGTGGTGCATATCGGCGCGATCGGCTACCTGGCGACGACCTCGGCGAACTCCTTTGTTGCGAGCTCGACGGTGCCCGCAGGCAGCCGGCCGGCCGTCCATTTCACCATACAGAATATCGGCGGGACCGCGACCGGCGCATGGCGCTTTAGCGCGTCCATCCCGACGCAGACCGCCTATATCTACCAGTCAGAGCCCCAGCAGTCGCTCAATCCGGGCGACAGCATTGAATACACGCTCGGCTTTGATCAGGCGAATGCGGGCGCCGGCCAGACCATTTCCATCACGGCAAACTTCGACCATGCGGTTGCCGAGTCGAGCACGGACAACAACAGCGCGTCGGCAAAAATAACCGTCCTCGGTTCCTAACCAAAACAAAAGCGCGCTCCCTCGGGGAGCGCGCTTTTGTTTTGGCGGACTCCTAGACCCACGTGACCGTCGCGATGAACCCTATCGCCCCCAGAATGAGACCGATGAGCGCGCCCTTCTCCGGCAACTGGTGAAAGAAAAAGTACGCGAGGAACGGTTCGGTGACCAAGATGGCGACGACCGACGAGACCGTTACCGTCCAGATGTTTTTGGACGCTTGGAAACCCGTCGAGTACCCGAACAGGAGGAACGAACAGCCGATGATCACCATGGCGAACAAGAACAGATTCCTGGATTCAAGCAGCGAGTGCGCGCCCGGCAATTTTGCCGACAGCATTTCCGCCCAAATATTGATGCCTTCGCCGACGATGAGCAGTGCGAACGAGAGGAAGACGCCGAATAGGTTCATACGTCCAGGTTAGCAAGCTTCGCGTTCGATTGGATGAACGACTTGCGCGACGCCACATCCGTGCCCATCAAGATGTCAAAGATGCGGTCGGCTCCCTCGGCGTCGTCAATGGAGACCTGCTTCAGCACGCGGCGCGCCGGGTCCATCGTCGTCTCCCACAGCTCGCTCGGGTTCATTTCGCCGAGACCTTTGTAGCGCTGGATGTTCACTTTCGTCGCCTTCTTCGTCGAGATGACTTCCTCCTCTTCGGCTCCCTCGGCCTCATCAACGCCCTCAAGCGGGTTCTCGGACACTTCCGCGGCGGCCACGCCGAGCTCTTTCAATACCGCCTCTTTCTCCTTGTCGGAATACGCGTACGCGATGGACTTGCCTTTCGTGATCTTATAGAGCGGCGGCTGGGCGATGTATACAAACCCGCCCTCAATGATAGGCCGGAAATGACGGTACAGGAGCGTCAGCAGAAGCGTGCGGATGTGCGCGCCGTCCACGTCGGCATCGGTCGCGATGATGATCTTGTGGTAGCGCAGTTTGGACAGGTCAAACACGTCGCCGATGGCGGTGCCCATCGCGATGACAAGCGCGCGGATCTCTACCGACGCGAGCATGCGGTCGATGCGCGCGCGTTCCACGTTGAGGATCTTGCCGCGAAGCGGCAAAATGGCCTGGGTGCGGCGATCCCTGCCCTGCTTGCTTGAGCCGCCGGCGGAGTCTCCCTCTACAATGAAAAGCTCGCCTTCTTCTGCGCTCTTGGTCTGACAGTCGGCGAGCTTGCCCGGAAGCGTCATGCCCTCGAGAGCGCCTTTGCGAAGCACGGAATCCTTCGCCGCCTTTGCCGCCTTACGGGCCTTCAGCGCAAGCAAGACCTTGTTGATGATGGAGCGCGCGTCGTCCGGATTCTCTTCCAAGAATGCGTTCAGCGCCTCGCCGAACACGGTCCCGACCGCGCCCTGCGCCTCCATGCTCCCGAGCTTCGCCTTCGTCTGCCCTTCGAACTGGATCTCGGGGAGCTTCACGGACACGACCGCCGTGATGCCTTCGAGCACGTCGTCGCCGGTGAAATTCTCGTCTTTCTCTTTCAGGATGTTCGCGTTTCTGCCGTACGTATTCAGCGAGCGCGTGAGCGCCGTTTTGAAACCGGTGATGTGCGTGCCTCCCTCGCTGTTGTACGTGTTGTTCGCAAAAGCCGTGATGCGCGGCGTGATGTCGTCCACGTACTGGAATGCAACTTCAACTTCCACATTGTCCTGGTTGCGGTCCACGTAGAAAATATTCTTGTGCACCGGCGTCTGGTGCTTGTTGTAGAACGCGACGAGCGACTTCAACCCGCCCTCGAAGTAAAAAGTCGTAGAGGGCACGTCCAGCTTTTGGTCGCGCAAGAAGAGCGTCTCGGTCTCAAACGCATCCTTTGCGGAACGCGCGTCAAAAATGGCGATGCGGACGCCCTTCACCAGGTACGCCTGCTGGCGCAGGTGCGTAAGGAT
>JAJZRH010000006.1 GCA_021802795.1 bacterium | reverse complement strand
CAGGACTACCGCGAGGTGAACGAGCCGTTCGACCACATCGTCTCCATCGGCATGTTTGAGCACGTGGGCGTGAAGAATTACCGAGAGTATTTTAAGGTTGCGAACCGCTGCCTCAAGGACGGCGGGCTCTTCCTCCTCCATACCATCGGCTACAAAGCTTCTCAGCTCACGAGCGACCCGTGGATCACCAAATATATTTTCCCGGGCGGGGTGCTTCCGTCCATCACACAGATAGGGAAGGCGATCGAGAATCTGTTCATCGTGGAAGACCTGCACAATTTCGGCGCGTACTACGATACGACGCTTATGGCGTGGTTTAAGAATTTTGATGCAGCGTGGCCGACACTGAAAGAAAAATACGGCGAGCGGTTCTACCGGATGTGGAAATACTATTTGCTTTCCTGCGCCGGCGTCGCGCGGGCGCGCGAGATGCAGCTCTGGCAGATCGTCCTCTCCAAAGACGGCGTCCCGGGCGGCTACACAAGCGTGCGGTAAGTATAAAAAGAAAAAGGCCGCCGCATACCGCGCGGCGGCCCCCAGGCACCCGGTCCCTTCAAGCGTGCAAGGAATAGTCGCTGTATCGCGTCTCGTACGCTTCGCGCAGCTCGTCGGCGGGGAAAATGGAATGCAGGGTGCAATTCAATTCGCCCAGCTCTTCCGCTATGCCCGGATCGAAGTCCACGAGGACGACGGCGTCGCTCACGCTGATGCTGTTCGCCTCCAGGAACGCTATTGCTTCGCGCTCGGTATCGGCCACCGTGGCGATACCGCTTATGAGCAGGACCTTCCGGACGTCTTCGGCGATCTTGTTCTTCAGCGGTGCGAACTGCAGCCTGCCGGTGCCCAAGTGCTTCTCGAGGTAGATGCACTTCCGGTCGTTCTTCCCGACGAGCCGCGCAAGCACAGTCGCGAACGGTTCGCTGGGCGGGATGCACGCGATGGCATCGAATTCCAAGTCGTTCATGGCGATGAAGTGCCGGATGCAGTGCGCTATCGATACCGCAAGCGTTTCAGTGAGCTGGGGAACGCCGAGGTTAACGCGCGACAACAAGGGCGATCCTCCTGCGGAGATGACCCCGGCGCCCATAAGGGCGTACGCGAGTTCACGCCGTCTTTCTTGATACGAGGTTGGCATTGCGGCCATGGCACAGTCTCCCGATTGAAGTGAAAGATCGAGTAATCCCTTCCGGGAATACCCGGCTAATTACAGGGCTACAGTATGCAAAAGTAGGCGTGAAGTCAAAGGGAACCGTCTGTATAAAAATCATAGCCCCGACAAGTTTCTGTCAGGGCTATCAGGCGGAGCGTCGCTCGGCTATAAACCGCTCTTCCGCGTCTACGTTGCTCTGTGTCGGCGCAAGAGGGACTTCCGAACGCGCCCACTCCTTTTTCTCAGGGAAGAGCGGCACCACCGCGGCGGACGAAAGCGTTACCCGCCCGACGAGCGAGCCGTCCTTCACCTCAAGGTCAAGACAGCGTGTATGCGCAGTGATGTCCCGGAGAAGTGCATCCATCACCGCGGCGTTTTCGCCTTCTATGTCCTCGATGGAAAGATTCACCGTGACGTTCTTCCCGCGCACGTCGATGACATAGACCGTGATGAACAGCGATTTCCGGGCCACAAAGCTTATGGTGCTGCCCGAGTTCCAGTTCCGCCGGTCGACGAGCTGTTTGAGCAGAGCCGGGGTCAGGTGCCGAAGTAGCCGGCGGAACTTCCTTGAGGATAGCCTGACGATCTCCGAGTACGTCTCCCACGTGATGTCCGCGAGGCTGAGGTCGCCTTTGGCCGTGCTCCCGAACAAGTCGGAAGACAAGGCCACTTGCCGTAGTCGTGCCATGGTCTGTCTCCCTGTTTCGGAAAAGTTGTACTGCCTGCGCCGACCTTATCCCATCTCGTATACCATTGTCAAGCAACAAACCGCCCGAAGGCGGTTTTTGCAATTTGTGGGAATCATCAATGGATATTAGAGCCTCTCTGATTGAATTACCTACAATAGAATCAAGGTGTATGAAATAAAAAACAAGCCCCACTGTTCGCTTTCGCTACTAAGTAGAGCTTGCTGTCAGGCCGCCGCGTGTTACGCAGAACTGCGTTTGCCACCATCGGCGGATTGGTTACGCTTGCGCGCACGCTCGAGTCGGCGCGCAAAACGTTTCGCTTGAACGAGGTCTGTGGGACCCATGCCAAGAGGCAGATTTGCGTAAAGGACGTGGACGCCGAGTTCTCGTTGAACCAAGAGCTCGTTTTCGATTTGCGATTTTTTCCGAGCACCTTCCGGTTCGGGTTTCCCACGGCCACATTTGGCGCAAAACTCACCGACAGCCATAATCCCAGCACTACCGCCGTGCACCATACCACGTTCGTATTCATGGTTGCACACGTCTTTACACGCGTTGCACGTCTTCCACTCGCACTCGCCCATCGAAATTATGGGTTTGTTGCAAAGCTTGCAGTGCGCGATCGTGAAGTCGAGCACGGGTAGGCCGTCTATTTCCTGATGACCGAGAAGAGTAAGCCCGCCGCCGCTGAAGTAAATGGCGTCGCGAGTCCACCGGACTGGGTGTTCATCCTCGTCCGTTGTTGCGAGAAGATCGAACTTTCCGCCGTTGAGAGCGAAGGAGATCCGCATCCTCTCGCTTACGGGATCATTCGGACTGGCTCCGCCACGGCCCTCGTAGTGAAGTTTTTCCCCGAGCGGTACGCTGGTTTGAATTTCCCGTAGCACGGCCGCTTCTGCTTCGGATGAGGGTCGCAAAGTAAGCGTCCCTTTTTCTTGATTCCTCAATACTTTCACTGGTGACCTCCTGTTCGTTAGGACAATCAAGGTGCTATTCCCAATTAAGTCCCATTGACCTAATTGCAGGAAGTTATACATCTAATCAACCAAGTTTGTCAAATTATATAGCCGAATGGGGCCACATTTAGGCTATGGACTAGCTAAATATGAACATTATGAACGTTGTTCCGTAGATGTGGAGGTGCGGAGAGTTGAACTCCGGTCCGAATCTGGCTCTGAAAGCGAATCTACGACGCATAGTTCTGATTAGGATTTAGGGGAGGGTGCGAGGAATCAGAACGAAACCACTCCTCTCCGATCCCTTATTTAAATGCACCGGCCGGGATTCCGGGCATCGATCCTACAGACCATTCCGCCCAGTCCTCCCGCTGTAGAAACCGGGGAAGACGGACGTCGCGAGGCGAGTGGCCGTTAGGCGACCGCGTACGCGAACGCAAAGTCCTTCATACCGAAGTACGGGGACTTCACGCTTGCAAGAGTGTTCTTGGCAAGTTTGGTTGCTCGTTGGATTGTGAGTGTCATACGAGCGTGCACTGCGTCGCACGTCTTTCAAAGTACAGACCGTCAAAGCCGGTCACCCCCAGAAAACACATGATAGCATCACGCACTTTCTGCGAATGATCAGGAGGCCCGCGCTTGACCAGTTCCTGCGAAGGGTACGGAGTATTTTTCTGCTGAAAAATCTCCTCGCTCTCGGACCGTCGTCCTGCGAGAGCCCCTTCTCGGGACAGCTCTTCGCGCGGGTTAACGATTTTTCAATACGCGTTCGGTGTCGCGCTTCGCGTCGCGTTTCTTCAAGTCCTCGCGGCGGTCGGATTTGCCTTTGCCGCGGACGATCGCAATGCGCGCCTTCACGAACCTCCCGCTAGTATACAACTCAAATGGGATGATTGTCAACCCTTTCTTCCCCTCGGCCGCGGCGAGTTCGGCGATCTCTTTCTTGGCGAGGAGCAGGCGGCGAGGGCGCTCGGGATCGTAGCTCTTCGGCGTGTTCGCCGCCTGGTACGGCGGGATGGTCATGCCCACGATGAACGCCTCGCCGCCGCGCACCACCACGCGCGCGCCGTCCAGAGAACCGAGCCTGGCGCGAAGCGCCTTCACCTCCGTGCCCAACAGCTCCACGCCCGCCGAGAAGCTCTCAAGCGGGGCGAATTTAAGATGGGCTTTCTTGTTGGCCACGAGGGTCATGCAAATAGAGTACAATACCCGGCATAGAAACTATATAGCCACGAATACCTATGAATAAAACAATCGCCTTGGTTCTGGGAGTTATCGTTGTTGTCGGGGCGGGGTATCTCGTTATATCCGGCGGGTCAACGCAGAGCGGTGCGACGACGGTGAACGGTTCAATGAAAGAGCTGCTTGCGCAGGGCAAGTCGCTCAAGTGTGCCTTCCAGAACACGATAGCGGTCGGCACGACTTCGGGCACGGTCTATGTCGGCAATGGGAAGCTCCACGGCGACTACACGATCACCCAGACAGGGAGCGCGCAGGTCATACAGGCGCATATGACCATCGACGGTCCGACGATGTATTACTGGATGGAGGGCCAGTCGACGGGATTCAAGGTTCCGTTTGACGCGAGCAAGAGCGCGGAACCGGCAAGCGGTTCTTCCGCTGACGCTTCGGCGCAGTTCACAAAGGCGGCGGACTACAGCTGCACGTCGTGGACGGTTGACGAGTCGGTATTCAGCCTTCCGCAGATGCCGTTCACGGACGTTACGAACGTAACGCCGACGAGCGCAAGCGCCGGAGCTATGCCGACCGGAGGCGTCGCGCCGACCGAAGCGCAGAAATGCGCCGCATGCGACCAGATACCGGATGCGTCCGCAAAGTCACAATGCCGGGTTGCGCTCGGTTGCAAATAGTTTTTCGATCTCTTTCCTTCGACCGAGCAGGTCGTCCCAGCCCATCTGGTACGACTCCGCCACTGCGCGCCGGCTTCGCGTAAAAACGCCGGTCGGGAGCGGGTAGGTGGGACCGATGACCAGTATCTCGACGTCGGCGGGGAAGTGATCGAAGTGCGTGCGCTCAAGATCGTAGCGCACCATTTGCCGTATCATCGGGCTCGCAAAGAGCGCGTAGAGCTTGGTGAACCACCGGGAAAAACCGGAAAGCATGACGGTATTTGAGATAACGATGATCTTCGTAGCGCCCTCCTTGCGCGCCTTCCTGATGAGTTCCGTCATATTCATGTTCAGGTCGCCGTCGATGAACGTCCGGGCGCCGAGGCGCACCGTGCCGCCGTAGAGAAAGGGGATGGCCTTTGCGGCGCGCATCACTTCATACGGGTCGAACCAGGTGTTATTGCTTATGTATTCGGTGTGGCCGGTGTCGAGGTCGGTCACGGGGACGAACCAGCGCGTTTTTGCCTTGACGAACGCGCGTTCGTCGAGCGGCAATTCTCGGCGCATGATGGTATCGACGATGTAATCCACCCGGAGCTTCGGCGGGAAAGTGCGTATCACCTCCGGCGAAGGGAGGTATCGCAGCCATATCTTCTCGATGTTGTCGTACTGGCCGGCGAGATAGTAGAACATCGCGCCGACCGAGCCCGATGCGGAAATGAAGATGTCGGGCTCGGTGATGCCGAGTTTTTTTGCGAGCGCGACGAGCGCTCCCGCGGCGTACGCGCACTTCATGCCGCCGCCCGAGGTAATGATCGCGACTTTCTCTTCTTTCATGCAAAGAGTATGATACCTCATATATGGCCCCGACCGCTCCGAAAAAACCAAAGAACAAGAAGACAGCGCCGCTTTCGCCGCGCCGCGGATTGAAAAATGCGCTCGGCGGGCCTTCATTCTTCGGCAACCTCCTGACCACCGTTCTCATATTCCTCCTCCTCATGAGCATTTACTCGCTCATCGAGGGTTTCGTCCAGCCGACGAGCAGCGTCCCGCTCTCGGTCGTCGCATCCGACGTCGGGGCGGGGAAGATAAGTTCGATAACGGTGAACGGCGACTCTCTCAATCTCACCTACACTGACGGCTCGGAGAAGACCTCGCGGAAAGATCCGTCCGCCGGACTCCCCGAGACGCTCGCCACCTACGGCGTTACGCCGGAGGAACTTTCCAAAGTGTCTATCACCATTCAAGGGCAATCCGGGTTCCAGTTCTGGTTCCTCACGCTCGCGCCCATTCTCATCCCGCTCGTATTCATCGCTCTCATTTTCTGGTTCCTCTCGCGGCAGGTGAAGGGCGCGGGCATGCAGGCATTTTCATTCGGACAGTCCAAGGCGCGCGTCATCGACCCGGCTGACCTCTCCCAGCGCGTGACCTTCGCCGACGTGGCCGGCGCGCGCGAAGCGAAAGAAGAATTGCTGGAGATCGTGGACTTCCTCAAGAGCCCGAAGAAATTCCTGGATATCGGCGCGCGCATCCCGAAAGGCATCATCCTCATGGGCGCGCCGGGCACCGGCAAGACCCTGCTTGCGCGCGCGGTCGCGGGCGAAGCGGGCGTGCCGTTCTTCTCAATCTCCGGCAGCGAATTCGTGGAGATGTTCGTGGGCGTGGGCGCTTCTCGCGTGCGCGACCTCTTCCAGCTCGCGAAGAAAGCCGCGCCCGCCATCATATTCGTGGATGAGATAGATGCGGTCGGGCGCGTGCGCGGCACCGGCGTGGGCGGCGGCAATGACGAGCGCGAGCAAACTTTGAACCAGATACTCGTGGAGATGGACGGCTTTGAACCGACGGAGAAGGTTGTCGTGATGGCGGCGACGAACCGTCCGGACGTGCTTGACCCTGCGCTCCTGCGGCCCGGCCGCTTTGATCGGCGCGTCACCATCGACTTGCCGGACCGCCGCGACCGCGAAGAGATTTTGAAGATACATGCGCGCACCAAGCCCTTGGGTCCGGACGTCGCGCTCGCAGTCATCGCCGAGCGCACGCCGGGATTCTCCGGCGCCGAACTCTACTCGCTCATGAACGAGGGCGCCATCCTCGCCGCACGCGAGAACAGAAAAGAGGTTACGCAGTATGATCTCATACGTTCCATAGAAAAAGTCATGCTCGGTCCGGAACGGAAATCGCACCTGCTCTCCAAACGCGAGAAGGAGCTCACGGCGTACCACGAGGCCGGCCACGCGCTTGTCTCGTCCGTACTCGAATATGCCGATCCGGTGCACAAGATATCCGTCATCAGCCGCGGCCGCGCAGCCGGATACACGCTCAAGCTCCCGTTCGAGGACAAGAAGATGCAATCCAAGAAGCAGTTCCTGGACGACATTGCGGCGACGCTTGGCGGATACGTGGCGGAAGAAATGCTGTTTGACGACGTGACGACGGGGCCCTCAAACGATCTCATGGTCATCACGGCGCTCGCGCGCGATATGGTGGTGCGCTACGGGATGAGCGACAAACTCGGCCCCATCGCTTTCGGCGAGCGCGCTCTCGGGAATGAACCGTATTCGGAAGAGGTCGCGGCAAAAATAGACGCCGAAGTCTCGCGCATCATCACTGATGCGAAGGCGCGCGCCGCGCAGGTCATCAGTGAACATCGCAAGGCGCTCGATGCCATCGCGAAGGAACTCACGGAGAAAGAGACCGTGGAGCGCGATGAATTTGAAAAGCTCTTAATCGCGAACGGCATCACGCCGAAGAAGAAAGAAGAGGAGGGCGTCACCATCACCACGTAGAGTACTTCCATTTTTCTAAGCCCGAATTACGGGCAAGAAAAATCGGTCGAGCGCCGCCGCAGATATAAGCAAGCTTGCTCCCTGCGATCGCCTCGAATACATGCATAAGAATGCATGTATTACTCAACTCGCTTGGTAGTAAAAATACAAAAGCCCCGGCACTGCTCGGGGCTTTGTGAGGCCTTTCTCCTCACTTCCTTGGTTCTTCGTCTTTTTTCGTCGGTGCGCCCTTATTTGCGGAGCGCACGAGAAGCGGCCTCTGGAATCCCAGAATCCATGCGAGGTAATCGTCGCATCCTGTCCTTGTTCTCGGATCGAGCGTACCACGCTGACTCGCGTGGCGCTCCGGCCGGTAAGGCTCGTTCTTTGCCATTCCTTATTTCTCCTCTACTGCGGTTGATACAGCGATTGATCGAAAACAGCAACGTACAGCAGACTGCACGATACCACTGCGTGTAGGTATGGTCAATATTTGTCCGCCCCCTTGGACTCGAACCAAGGACCCTCGAGGTATATGTAGACATACGGCCATCGGCCTCGTTCGAAATAATACTGGGCTGGTGGGCGTGCCTGGACTCGAACCAGGAACCGCCGAGGTATAAGCTCGGTGCTCTAACCAATTGAGCTACACGCCCAGTGTATTTCTCTCTCCTCGCCCGTAAGCTCGATGCTCTAACCAACTGAGCTAGGGGCGGGGAACAACTGTACTGTAGCGCACGGCTACTCCAAATGCATCTCCGTATCGGCAGTGCGGGCGCGGGAGGCGAGGGCGGGGTGTTCCCGCAGTTCCGGATCTTCCGCGACAAGACGCGCCGCTTCCGTACGCGCCGCCTCCACGAGTTTCAGGTTCTTGAGCGCTTCCATCGCGATGTCGGAGACGCCCCATTGCCGGCCGCCCACAAGCTCGCCCGCGCCGCGGAGCGCCAAGTCGTATTCGGCGAGCTCAAAGCCGTTCTTCGCGTTCTTGAATGCCTTCATGCGCTCGCGCGTCGTCTCGCCGAACGATTCGGGAAGGGCGAAGCAGTAGGACTGGTGCGTGCTCCGGATGACGCGGCCGCGCAGTTGATGGAGCTGGGCGAGCCCGAAGCGCTCTGCGCCCTCAATCAGGATGGCGGTCGCGTTCGGCACGTTCACGCCCACTTCCACCACCGAGGTCGCAACGAGAATAGCAATATCTCCGTTTTCAAAACGCTGCATCACCTCCTCTTTCTCCGCCGGCTTCATCTTGCTGTGCAGGATATCTATCTCCACATCGGGGAAGACGCTTTTCTTAAGGCGCGCCGCCTCCGCTTTCACCGACTTGGCCTGGAGCGCGAGCTCCTTCGCCGGATCCGGCTCGTCAATGCGCGGGCAAATGACGTAGGCCTGGTGGCCGGCGGCAAGTTCGGCGCGTACGCGTTCGTACGCTTTTTCGCGTTCCCTGGGCGCAAGCACTTCCGTGATGACTGACTTTCTGCCGGCGGGCATCTCATCGAGCAGGGTGAGGTCCAGGTCGCCGTAGAGCGTAAGCGCGAGCGTGCGCGGAATAGGCGTCGCCGTCATCGAGAGCAAGTGCGGAGCGATTGTTCCTTTCGTCGCGAGTTTCTGCCGGTGCATCGTGCCGAACCGGTGCTGTTCGTCAATGATGGCGTAGGCGAAGTATTTGAACGAGAGCGATTTTTCTATGAGCGCGTGCGTGCCGATGACGATGGGGATGAGTCCGTCGGCGACGCGCTTCCTGAACGTCGCCTTGGAAAGTTTCGCCGATTCCTCGTACGCTACTCGCGACGGGAACACGCGGCATTCGCTTCCCGTGATAAGCCCGATGGGGATAGGGTGGTCTTTGAAATAGGAGACAAAGGTCGAGAAATGCTGTTTCGCCAATATTTCAGTAGGAACAAGGTAGGCGACCTGGAGGTGGCCTGCGATGCGGCCTTTCGGAAGCGAGGTGGCGACGAGGTAGGCGGTCGCCGCGGCGACCGCGGTCTTGCCGCTCCCCACGTCGCCCTCAAGGAGCCGGAGCATGGGGTGTGTTTTCTCAAAGTCGGCGGTGATGGCATCGATGGCGCGGTTTTGTGCTGCGGTCGCCGGGAAGGGGAACGAGGCGACGAAGTCCGCGAGTTTGGAGCGATCGACGGCGACCGGGAGCGCCTCTTCCCGCAACAGCGCGCTTCGCCGCTTCTGCATCACGATCTGGAGCGCGAACACTTCTTCAAAGGCGAATCGCTTGCGGGAGGCATCCGCATCGGACCTTTTTTGCGGCGCGTGGATGAAGACAAGGGCGGACGAGAGCGACGGGAGCTTATAACGCGCGAGGATATCGGCAGGCAGGGGGTCTTCTATGCGTTCCTGCACGCCGGCCTCAAACGCTTTCCGCACCGCGTGCATGATCCAGAGCGACGAGATACCCTGGCTTTCCGGATAGACGGGGTACAGCGTCTCATCCATCTCGGCGCCTTTCACGAACAGCGAATCGTGGACGTCGTCCGGCATCACCGGCGTTTTATCTATCTCCGGATTCGCCAGGTACACCTTTGCTCCCGTGCCGGCGATGCGCCCGCTCACTTTCACCTGCATGCCGTCGTGGAGCGATTTGGCGATGTAGGGCTGGGAGAACCACATCATTTTTATTTTCCCCGAATTATCCTCCAGCCACGCTTCGGCGATAGGCCGGCGGCTCTTCCAGGTCTTCCGGATGTCCGGTTTGCGCACGGTCCCGTACAGCGTCACGTCGGCGCCGGCGGCGACGCCCGCGATCGTGCCGGTCGGCCCCGCGTTCTCATAGCGGGCGGGGAAATGGTAGAGGAGGTCGCGGATCGTCCGAATCCCCAGCTTATGGAGCGCCCGCTTTTGCTCCGGACGGAGCCGCGCGAAGTGCTTGTCAACAGAATCGTCCGGGTTCACATTTAGAGTATACTGTCATTTCTATGGACACGAAATCAAAAAAGATACTGGCGGCGTTTAAAAAGCAGGGCGCGCGCGTGGAGACGAAAGCGCGCGTGAAGCTTAAGGCGAAAACGGACTTCTCGCTCTGGTACACGCCGGGCGTCGCCGTTGCCTCCTCCCATTTGGCAAAGCACCCGGAAGATGCGCGGAAGCTGTCGGTGAAGAAGAATAGCGTTGCGGTCATCTCCGACGGTTCGTCCGTGCTCGGTCTCGGGAACATCGGTCCGTACGGCGCGCTTCCGGTTATGGAAGGGAAGGCGCTTATCTTCAGGGAAATGGGGAGCGTGGATGCGTGGCCCATCGTGCTTGATACGCAGGACCCGGATGAAATAGTGCGCACGGTAAAAGCGATCGCCCCCGCCTTCGGCGGCATCAATCTGGAGGATATCGCGGCGCCGAAGTGCTTTGATATTGAAAAGCGCCTCATAGAAGAGTTGGATATCCCGGTTATGCACGACGACCAGCACGGCACCGCTATCGTGGTGCTTGCCGGGCTCATCAACGCCGCGAAAGTGGTGAAGAAAGACCTGAAGAAACTCAAAGTGGTGATAAGCGGCGCGGGCGCGGCCGGCACAGCGATCGCAAAGCTTCTCAAAGCGGCGGGCACGGCAGATATCATCCTCCTCGACCGCATCGGCACTATTTATGCCGGGCGCACGGAACTCAATGAGAATAAGAAAGAACTCGCCGAACTCACGAACCCGCGCAGGGTAGAGGGAGGGCTCGCCGAGGCGATGGCCGGCGCGGATGTGTTCATCGGCGTTTCGGGCAAGGGGCTTTTGAAGGCGGAACATGTTGCGAGCATGGCGCCGAGATCGATAGTGTTCGCGATGGCGAACCCCGATCCGGAAATATTGCCGAGCGAGGCGAAGAAGGCGGGCGCCGCGGTCATTGCGACCGGCCGTTCTGACTTCCCGAACCAGATAAACAATTCGCTCGTATTTCCGGGCATCTTCCGCGGCGCGCTCGATAAGGGCGTGAAGCGGATTACGGAAGCGACGAAGCTCCGCGCCGCCCGCGCGCTCGCGGCGCTTATCGCAAAGCCGACGGCACAGATGATTATCCCCGATATGCTTGACCCCCGCGTCGTCGCGACGGTCGCGAAGGCGGTACACTAGGGCTATGCAAAGGAAGCGCACGGGCCTCTATCACGCGCTCGTGATACTGCCGGATCGGCTCTATCCGTTCCGGACGCAGGTGGAAGGGCAATGGGTGCGCGGCATCCGCTCCTATAACGCCACGCTCGCGCGATACCAGCGTGCGTATGGCGCCGGGCATTACGGCTACCGGCTCGGCACGTATCGACAACTGTTCCATTTAGCCGGCTCGGTGTTGTATTTAATGGTCGCGGCGTATTTTTCGCAGTCGCTTCTTGATAGCACGCGAGCGCTCTACGCGTTTCTCGCCGCCGCGGTGTTCCTCATCTCATTTCAGGAATTCTACTTGCACCGCCGGATGTACCGTCAGCTTTGGAAGAAAGGCATCATTGACTGGCTCGCGTGGTGCGTGCCGATCGGCGTCTATCTCTTCACGAACTTCCGCTAGTTCTGCGCCGCTGCTGCGGTTACCGTGACCGAGCCGAACTTTGAAGCGTCGGCATGGTTGTGGTATTTCCACGTGCCCGCCTTGTCAAAGGTAAAGCGGTAGCTCGCGCCGGCGGAACATTCGTCGAACGGGACGGGTCCGGAATAGCCGGCTGCACAGTGCGCGCTCCTTGACGTGCCGTCATAGACCGTGTGATCCGGGTGCGCGGCCGAAGCGACCCACATGCTCCCCGAACTCTGGTTCACCCACGTAACGGTCTGGCCCTCCGCGACGGAAACGTTCTGCGGAGAAAATCCTTGATCGGTGTACGTGATAGTCACTTCGGAAGGTGTTGTTGCCGCCGCCGTTGTTGCATCTACCGCCGGAGCTTCAGCCGCCGGCGCGCTCACGGGAGTTCCCCGGAGCAGATACCAGCCGCCCGCGACGACGATAAGCGCTATAACGACCCCGGTAGTGTTTCTGTTCATAGTGATATGCTGAAATGGATAAAGGTGCAGACAGCATACCATTGTCGTTTTGGGGTATACTTACCCATATGTCTACAACCACCATCATACTCATAGTGCTCGCCGTTCTCGTGCTGTGGGCGATAGTCGCGTATAACCGGTTCATTACGCTCGTCAATCAGGCAAAAGAGGCCTGGGCCGACATCCAGGTGCAGCTCAAGCGCCGGTATGACCTCATCCCGAATCTCGTGGAGACCGTCAAAGGCTATGCCGCGCACGAGTCCTCCGCGTTCGAGAATGTGACGAAGGCGCGCGCCGCCGCAATGGGCGCATCAGCTCCCGCCGACAAGGCCGCCGCAGAGAATCAGCTCACGGGCGCACTGAAGACGCTCTTCGCCGTCTCCGAGGCGTACCCGGACCTGAAAGCGAACCAGAACTTCCTCCAGCTCCAGCGGGAGCTCGGCGACACCGAAGACAAGATCCAGGCGGCGCGCCGCTTTTACAACACGACGGTAATGACGCTCAACACGGCGCTCCAATCTTTCCCGGGGAACGTCATCGCGGGGAGCTTCGGCTTCAAGGCCATGGATCTCTTTGAACTCGGTCCGGCGGACGCCGCCGCCGCTGAGCCGGTGAAGGTGCAGTTCTAGGCATCATGAGATTCCCCGGTTCGGAAGGGTACAGTCCGCAAACTCCGAAAGAGGGAGCGCTTGAGGATGAGTTGGAAAATCTCGAAGCGGAGAACAGGATGCAGGGAAATATAATCGGGCTCCACGAGTGGGATAGGGAGGTAACGGCGCGGGAAAAGAAGGAGCTGGAAAAGAAGAACGAAGCTCTGAGATTGCAAGTTATCGAGGATCCTCTGACGGGAGCGAGCAGCCGCGTGGCTTTTCTTACCGAGTTTGAACAGGAACTAAAAATGATCGACCGGGACATTCTCAAAGAAGTCTCTATCGCCATCGTCGATCTCGACCACTTCAAGGATGTCAACGATACTCGCGGCCACGACGCGGGTGATGAGGTGCTGATACGGGTCGTCCGGCTCGCAAAAGGCGCGCTCCGCAGGACGGATATGCTTGCGCGCCTGATCGG
>JAJZRH010000005.1 GCA_021802795.1 bacterium | reverse complement strand
CTTTCTGCCTCTCTCGGTGCGGGTATGGAAATGCCCATACTCGTACCTCGTTCGGCGCAAAGGAAAAACACGAGCTTGCTCGTGTTTTTCCTTTGGCCTCTCTCGGTGCGGGTAGGGAGAATCGAACTCCCATCATCTGATTGGCAACCAGATGTTCTACCATTGAACCATACCCGCCTGCGCGACATAATACCACAGCGCCCGTTTCTATTTCTAGTGCCTCGGCCAGGATTCGAACCTGGAAGAACTGCTTCGAAGGCAGCGATGATATCCATTTCACCACCGAGGCATCTCCTTGTGCATAGTACGTCACATTTAACAAAAAACCAGGAAAAACCGTGATTTCGAAACGACTTTGCAGGTGTGTACAAACCTGTGGGTACTGGGGATAAAGGACAGGGGACTTTTTGGGGAGTCCGTGAAATAGTGAGGAAGTGAGCCATATTTCTAAAGGCCGTGGACATTTCCACTAAAGGCAAGAAGGAGATCGGCGCGCTCGGGGAAAAAGTTGCCGCCGAGTACTTGAAACGGCACGGATTTTCCATCCGCGACCGCAATGTCGCGCGCAAAACAGGCGAGCTGGACATCGTGGCGGAGCGGGAAGATACGCTCCACTTCGTGGAGGTGAAGACGAATGTGGCGGATGAATTCCCCGACGAGAATGCGGTGAACGACGACTACGATCCGTCGCTCAATCTTCACGAAATGAAGATACGGAGGGTCGCGCGGACCGGCGAGTGGTATGTCCTTGAGAATGACTGGGAAGGGGAGTGGCAAGTGGACGGCATCCTTGTGTGGCTCCGGCGCCGAGACGGCATGGCACGGGTCCGCTATCTGCCGCAAATCGTTTGAACCTGCTAGAGTGCGAACAGCGGGCCGCAAGGTCCTGCATCTGCACGGGGTGTCGTATACCGGTAGTACACTTGCTTTGGGAGCAAGTAGACGGAGTTCAATTCTCCGCACCCCGACAACAATGGAAAAGATACTGCATCGCGCCGACAAACGAGGCCGCGGAGACCACGGATGGCTCTCCACCCGCTACAGTTTCAGCTTTGCAGATTGGTTTGAGCCCGCACGCATGGGATTCGGCGCACTCCGCGTTCTGAATGACGACACCATCGCGCCCGCATCCGGATTCCCGATGCACGGCCACCGCGATATGGAAATAATCACCATCGTCACGCACGGTACGCTCACGCACAAGGACAGCCTCGGCAATACCGGCACCGTGAACGCGGGCGAGGTGCAGGTGATGTCCGCCGGCGCCGGCATCGTGCATTCCGAATACAACGCGTCGCCGAGCGAGCCGCTCGCGCTCTTCCAGATATGGATACAAACGGGAAAAGTGGGGAGCGCCCCGCGCTACGACCAGAAATCATTTAAAGCGCTCCGCGCCGAAGATGGCGTCGTGCCGCTCGTAGGCCCGCTGGGTGGAACGTGCCCGCTTGGAATACGCCAGGACGCATTCATCGCGCGCGCAATTATCAATGCCGAACATCCGTGCGAATATCGTTTACACAAAGAAGGGAACGGGGTCTATGTGTTCGTCATTGACGGCGCCGCGGAAGTCGCTGGGGAACGACTGCGTGCGCGCGACGCGCTCGGCATCTCCGGAACCGATACCGTGGACGTCGCCGCGGAGGCGCATGCCGACGTCCTGATTATTGAAGTGCCGCTAGAGTTGCGCGGTGAGGATTGATTCCAGTCCGGGTATCTGCGGCGAGAAGTCGGATATGGCGGACGAGGTCGGTTTGGCGAGCAGGAGATCAAGCGCGCTGCCCGTATCGCTCGCATAGTCGGAACGGATGTAGGACGCGGTAATGGCGTCGAGCGAACGCGTTGCGGTCGCACCCTCCACGGTGCTCGTCGTGATGGTGCCGACGAGCTTGCCCGATGCACCGGCGACCCCGCCGCCCGAAGAACCCTCTTGCGCCGCCGCGGAACCGCCGAGCGCGAGAACATCGATGGTGTTCGTTGCGAAGGTGTACACGTCTTTCACCGAGCCGAACACGATGGTGGGGAAGAGCGATGACTGCACTTGGTTTGATTCAAGAAATTGCGCACCGTAAGAAGCGATGACGACCGGCGTGCCGGCGGAGGGTGGCACTTCCGCAAGCGGGATGAACGGGAATGCAGAGGGGAGGGCGGCGCTCGTCGCACTTTTAGTGACCGCGAGGAGCGCGAAATCGTGTTCGCCGGTCCCGCTCGGCGCCGTTTGCGTCAGCACGCTCGCATTTGTGTTGATCCACAAGGAAGGGATGTATATGAGCGCGGCCTTGTAATCGTCGGCGGCCGGACTGCCCGCGCGGATAGTGCAGGAAACACCGCGATCGGCGAGCAAAAAGTACTGCGCAACATGCGCATTCATAAGGATGATTCCTTTCGGGTCGATGAATATGCCGCTGCCGCTGATGGAGTGCAGCGTGCCGCCCGCCGGCGCGTAGCAGATGATGTTCACAAGCGCCGCGCGCAATATCGAGGCGGCGGCATCGAGTCCCACATCTCCGGACGAAGGGGTCGGGGAGGGGGCAGGAACGGGGGCGGCCGCCGATGGCGCAGGAGCAACGGGCGACGGAGGGATCGCAACCTTCTTCTTGGGTGCCGACGACGCAGTGGTATCCGTCACCGGAGGAAGCGCGGGGAGAGAAATGGTCGGTATCGAGAACCCGGATCCCACGGCGATCGTCGATGACGCCGTCTGCACGACGGCTGTCGGTGCGTATGAGACGGTCACGCTACCGGAAAAAGCCACCAGAATGGCGCCGAGGGCAAGGGCGGCCGCGATGCCGAGATAAGGCGCAAAGCGCTGCATATTCAAAGGCTAACGCAAAAATGGTATTCTCGCATCAAGCGGGATTAGTTTAATGGTAGAACATCAGTTTTCCAAACTGATAGCACCGGTCCGATTCCGGTATCCCGCACCAAGGAGTACCATATCCGGATGGAACCGCTTGCCGCACGGATACGCCCGCAAACGCTCGACGAAGTCGTCGGGCAGGAACACCTCGTCGGGGTGGGGAAGCCGCTGCGGGTAGCGGTAGAGAAGAAGCATAAGTTCTCGTTCATTCTCTGGGGTCCGCCGGGGACGGGGAAGACGACCATCGCGCGCATTTACGCGCGGGCGCTTGATGCGGAACTTTTTGAACTCTCGGCGGTGTCGGCAGGAAAAGAAGACATCCGCAAGATAATCAGTGCGGATGCAAAAGGGAAAGACAAAGTTTTATTTTTGGACGAAATCCATCGGTTCAATAAAAGTCAGCAGGATTTTCTTTTGCCGTACGTAGAAAGCGGAGAACTGACGCTCATCGGCGCAACGACCGAGAACCCGTCGTTTGAAGTCATCTCGCCGCTTCTCTCGCGCTGCCGCGTGTTCGTGCTCGAACCGCTTTCCGAAGAAGCGCTGAAAGCAATCGTCAAACGGACCAAACTGAAAGTAAATAAAGATGCGTTTGACTGGCTCTTGGGCTACAGCAACGGCGACGCGCGCAAAGCGCTCGGCATGATGGAAGGCGCTAAGACGTTGTACGGGGAAGTGACGGCGGACACGCTTAACAAAGCGCTCGAGTCCCCGCATTTGCGCTACGACAAAAAGGGCGAGGAGCATTACGATACGATTTCTGCATTCATTAAGAGCATGCGCGCGTCGCAACCGGACGCCGCGCTCTACTACCTGGCGCGCATGGTGGAAGCGGGGGAGGATCCGCTCTTCATCGCGCGCAGGATGGTGGTATTCGCTTCGGAAGACATCGGGCTCGCCCAGCCGACCGCACTCGTGGTGGCGAACGCGGTCTTCCGCGCGTGCGAAACCATCGGCTACCCGGAGTGCGCTATCAACCTGGGCCACGGGGTCGCGTATCTTGCACAAGCTAAGAAGGATCGCTCCGCATACAACGCGCTCCGCGCCGCCCAGGCGGATGTGCAGGAACACGGCAACCTGCCGGTGCCGAAGAAGATACGGAATCCAGTCACCAAACTGATGAAAGAACTGGGATACGGCCGGGGATACGAAGGATGGGATATGCAGCCCGAAACCGAGTCGTACCTGCCGGACAAACTGAAGAAAAAGAAATATTTAAAATAGCCGCCGGCATCTGGTATGCTGGAGTCATATGGGAATAGAAAGTCCCCAGGGGCAAAACGGTAAGAACGAAGTTGAGAAAACTCCGTTGCCGATGGGCGCGCGCACCACGGAATTTGCCGCCGATTTCGAGGCACCGCTCAAGGAACAGGCCGGGATCATGCGGGAAGCCAAGAAACTTCTTGACCAGCTTGAAAGTAACCCGAACTTGAAATCAGAAGCGATCTCGAAGGTCATTGCCCAAGAAACCGCGAGGTATCTGGCCGCGAAAATAGAGCTCGCGCGCTTGCAGGCGGAGAACGAGAAAAAGCTAAAGCAACACTATCAGTAGCAAACAGAACGCGGCGCCCTTGGCGCCGCGTTCTGTTTCAAACGATAAATCTCTACTTAACCGCGTCCTTGAGCGCTTTTGCGGCGCGGAACTTCGCGGTGCGAGTTGCGGCGATGTGAATAGTCTCGCCGGTGCGGGGATTGCGACCCTGGCGCGCCGGGCGCGCCTTCGTTGCGAAGATGCCGAGGCCCGCGATGGACACTTCGTCGCCGCCCTTGAGGCCGGAGACGATGGAATCGATGACGGTCTCGACTGCGCGTTCGGCATCGGCTTTCGTGGAGCCGAGGACGCCATGCACCTTGTCTACGATGTCAGCTTTGTTCATGAGAATCTGCTAGTTGCTAATCCCCACGGCCTCTATGGGGTGGGTATGGGAGAAAGTATAGGAAATGCGCCACATTGCGCAATAGGGCTTGCTAAAGCGGGTGGATAGTGTGGAATCAGCGCGCGAACTCCACCACGCGGTTCTCGCGGATGATATTTACCTTGATCTCGCCCGGATATTTGAGTTCTTCCTGGATGCGCTTCGCAATATCGCGCGCAAGCGTGTGCATGGCGATATCGGAGACCTTGCCGGGGTTCACGAAAACGCGTATCTCGCGCCCGGCGGCGATGGCGTACACCTTTTCCACTCCTTCAAACGTGGCGGCGAGGCGTTCCAAGTCGCCGAGGCGTTCCAAGTAGCGGTCCACCGTGTCGCGGCGAGCCCCCGGGCGGCCGCCCGAGATGGCGTCCGCCACCTGCACAATGACCGCCTCCGGCGTCTCGTACGGATGCTCGTCGTGGTGCGACTGCATCGCAAGGATGACCCGCTTGTCCACGCCGAATTTCTCCAGGATGCGGCGGCCTATTTCCACATGCGTGCCCTGCACCTCATGGTCCACCGCCTTGCCGATGTCATGGAGGAGGGCGCCGGTGCGCGCGACATTCACGTCGGCGCCGAGCTCTTCCGCAAGCATGCCACTGATGTGCGCCATCTCAATGGAATGCTGGAGGATGTTCTGCCCGTAGCTCGTGCGGTAGTGAAGGCGGCCGAGAAGACTGACGAGCTTCGGATCGAGCCCGATAACGCCGGCTTCGTACGCCGCGGCTTCGCCCTTTTGCTTGATTATTTCCGCTACTTCCGCGCGCGTCTTTTCTACCGTCTCCTCAATCTTGGCCGGTTGGATTCGGCCGTCGGCGATGAGCTTCTCGAGCGCTATCTTCGCGACGGCGCGGCGGAGCGGGTCAAAAGAGGAGAGCGTGATGCGGTCCGGCGCATCGTCTATGAGCACGTCCACGCCGGTCGCGCGCTCGAACGCTTTGATGTTGCGGCCTTCCTTGCCGATGATCTTGCCCTTCACGTCGTCGGAGGGGAGCGTCACCGAGAGTGACATCACTTCGGCGTTCACCGCGTTCCCCAGCCGGTGGATGGTCGTAGTAAGTATGGCGCGCGCCTTCTCTTCAAGGCGTTCCTGCCCGTTCGCCGCAAGTTTCTGGAGCCGCAGGAGGATAGCCTCTTCATGCGCGCGTTCTATTTCATCAAAAAGTTCCTCGCGCGCTTTTTCCTCGGAGAGATGCGCTACCTTCGCGAGCTCCTTGGAGCGCTGTACGGCGAGATTTTCCGCTTCGTTCTTTACCCGGATCGCTTCCTGTTCGCGCATGCGCACCTCGTTCTCTTTTTCATCGAGGAATTCCTCACGCGAGGCGACGCGCTCTTCGCGGGCGGAAAGCTTCTCCTCGCGCTCCTCGATGGGTGCGAGCCGTTCCGTTTCTATCACGGCGCCGCGGAATTCCGCGTCGGCGATTATCTTCGCCGCCTGCTCCTTCGCCAAAAGGAGTTTCCGCTTCGTATCCAGTTCCACCGAGCCGCGCTGGGCAAGGCCGATGAGCACGCGGAGCACGTAGCCGAGCGCGACGCCGCCCACGCCGGAAAGCGCGAGGAGTATCAATATGATGTTGAGTGACATACGCCCGTTTTGTTTACGTTTCGCGTTCTGGCGCGAAGCGGATAAAAGCTAGAAAAGAGGCGGACGGTCGGGCTTCCGGAACGGTCGGGCGGCGGAGCGGTATGTTTTGAGCATAGCATAGGCCGCGCTATTGCGATACAGCCGTACTTGTGTCATAGTGCAGGCTGTTTCGCTCATTTCGTCAACAACCAGCAAAGGGGGATCTCCATGCGTAACATAGTACGTAACCCGGCACGCGCCACCACTCGTCGTGTCCTCGCCATACATAGCGCTTTCGGCGCGGTGTTCCTTACCACCCTGTTCTTCTTCGGGGCACTGCACACGAGGCCCGGGCTCATTCTTGTCGCGATCCATGCCGTGAGCGCCCTATGCCTCGCCGTCGACACCGCCGTTTCCCTCTATTATTTCAAGAAGATAGAGATGGCGATCGGCCCGAAAAGCTTCTTCCTCTTCTTCATCATCGGGGGATACACGTGGGAAATGCTACGGGCGGGCGCCGCGGAAGCGGAGTTCAGAGTCGGGAAAGTCAGGGTGCGAGCCCTCCCGTTCCCGCAGCTCGACGTCGAAAGCATCATCAGAACCCGCGGTGCCGAACAGGCGCTTAAGGTCGTGGAGCGCGCGGAACAGAAAGCGCAATCCGATGCACAGGAAGCAAAGAGCCGAGAGCGTCGCGAGGCGAAACGCCTGCGCGAGGCCGCGGAGCTCTTGCAGGCAGGTATCGCGCTCGGTATTCCCGAGAGCGAAATGCGGTCGCTCACGGAAGGAAGTCTCGACTGCGCGCGCAACGCCATCGCCAAAAAGAAGCGCGGGAACGAGCTCCTGGAGCGCGCCGGCCGTTACTGTTGCACCGACGTCATTCAACGGCTCGTCAAGAACGGGTACCTGGATGAGGCCGATGCAATGCTCGTGAAGGTCGACGCGATCATCGGGAAAGCCCGGATGGTCGGGATCGAGGAACGCGTGCGGCGCCTGATCTCCGCAGACGACCTGTCGTCCGCGGAGAACTCCGTCGCCGAAGCTGAGGAGCAGCGCGCCTTCGAGCTCATGCGGGAAGCGCACGAGCAAAGGATATCCGCTCTGCCGGAACATCGGCGCCCGCGAGCACGCGAGATCCTCAACGGTTTGGACGGCAAGCGCTCAAACGTGCGTGAGTTCCGAAAGGCGCTCCACGAGCTTGAGCAGGCGCTCGCCCGCTGACCGGCGTCGATTGAAAAGGGCGGATCGCGTACATCGCGATCCGCCCTTCTTGTTTTCTTTATTGATTCTTTAGCCGAACACTTTGTCCACGAGGCCGTACTTCTTTGCTTCGTCCGCGGTCATGAAGAAGTCGCGCTCCACATCCTTCTCAATTTTCTCGAGCTTCTGGCCCGTGTTCTTGGAGAGTATCTTGTTGAGCACGGCGCGGAGCTTCAATATCTGCTTTGCCGTGATCTCGATGTCGGTCGCCTGGCCCTCGGCGCCGCCGTGCGGCTGGTGGATCATCACCTCGGCGTTCGGGAGCGCATAGCGCTTTCCTTTCTGCCCGGCGGAGAGGAGGATCGCGGCGCCGGATGCCGCCATGCCGACGCATACCGTGGAGACATTCGGCTTCACGTGGTTCATCGTGTCCACCATCGCAAGCGTCGCCGTAACCGAACCACCGGGGCTGTTGATGTAGAGCGATATGTCCTTCTTGGGGTCCTCCGCCTCCAGGAAGAGAAGCTGGGCGATGACGAGGTTCGCCACGTCGTCGTCGATAGGGCCGCCGAGGAACACGATGCGCTCCTTGAGGAGGCGCGAGTAGATGTCGTACGCGCGCTCGCCGAACTGGCTCTTCTCGATGACCATCGGCACAAGCATGGATGCGCGGGGTTGGGTATTTTTATTCATAGGTAGGCAATAGTAGCAGAGTAACGTTCTTTTTTCACTGGGCAGTCGCCGGTTCGGTGAGCGCTCGGTTTTGCGCAATGCGCTGGCCCCACGCATAGAACGCGCCTATGGTGATCATGAGCACGATGATGACGATGGAGATGACGACGCCCCAGGACTGTTGCTGGGGGGAGGGCACGCCGGGCACGGGAGCTTTCGGCGTCTCCGGCGGCGGGGTCGTTTCGGTGATGACGACCTGCGGGAACGGTTCGCTTGGTTCGACGACCGGCTCTCCGACGGGAAGCAGTTTTTCGTCTTCCATACTTATTTCTTTTCGTCGTACAGCTTCCGCGCGCGCTCAAATGCCGCTTCAGCTTCTGCGCGTCCTTCGAAACCGTTTATCACGACTTCCTTGTTCTGGAGTTTTTTGTAGGTTGTGAAGAAGTGCTCAAACTCTTTGAGTGTGTGCGGGTTTATATCCTTCAAGTCTTTGGTTTCCTTCCAGCGAGGGTCATCTATGGGCACCGCGATAACCTTGTCGTCAGCCTCTCCGCTATCGACCATTTTAATGAGAGCGACTGCGCGTGCGCGAACGAGAATACCCGGCACGAGCGGATACGTCGTGAGTACGACCACATCCAGCGCGTCGCCGTCGTCCCACAAGGTCTGCGGCACAAAGCCGTAATCAAACGGGAATTGCTGCGCCGTATGTGCAACACGATCAAGAGCAATAAGTCCTGTCGCCTTATCTATTTCATACTTATTATGAGACCCTTTCGGTATCTCAACGATGACGTTCATCTCTTCTTTCGTGCCCGGGTCGATGTCGTGAAGCAGGTTCATATTCGTGGATTATAGCGCAGCGCCGACTTTTTTAAAGTCGGCGCTGGTCTGTATTATTCGTCTTTTGCCTTGTCGCGGTCTTCCTCTTTATCCGCAACCGTTTCATCGCTCGCGGGCAGCGTTGCCAGTTCCTCTTCCGCCGGCAGTTCGGTCTGTTGCGGCGCTTCATCCGTGACGAGTTCCACGCTCTCGGTCGGCATTACGCCGGCTGCAATGGCGGGATCCTCTTCGGGCGCGATGACCGCGACCGTCTCGCCGTCGGATTCCGCGACTTCGGAGCCGCCGGTGGACACGATGTCGATGTTCCAGCCGGTGAGCTTCGCCGCGAGCCGCACGTTCTGTCCGCCGCGGCCGATGGCAAGCGACTGCTCGTCTTCGGAAACGGTGACGGTCGCGCGGTGGTCGGCTTCATCGAGCACGACCTCTATCGGGGTGGCGGGGGAGAGCGCCTCTTTCACAAATTCTTTCGCATCGTCGTTCCATTCAATGATGTCGATGCGTTCGCCGCCGAGCTCGCTCATCACCGTGGACACGCGCACGCCGCGCTGGCCCACCAAGGAGCCGACCGGGTCCACGTGCGGATCCTTCGAAGCAAGCGCTATCTTGGTGCGGCTGCCCGGTTCGCGCGCAAGCGCCTTCACTTCTATCGCGCCCGACGCGAGTTCCGGCGCCTCCATTTCAAACAGCTTCACGACGAACTTCGGATGCGCGCGGGAAAGGCGCAGGTACACGCCGCGGAAGCCCTCGTCCACTGCGTAAAGATACGCGCGAATGCGCTCGCCCATGCGGTAGCGTTCGCCCGGTATCTGCTCCTCGTAGGGGATGATGCCGGTCGTACGGCCAAGGTCTACGAAAATCGCTCCGCGCTCCATGCGCTGGACGATGCCGCCCACGATCTCGCCCTTCTTCTCGCCGAATTCCTCCATCATGGAGAGTTTCTCCGCCTCGCGCACTTTCTGGATGACCACCTGCTTGGCGGTCTGCGCCGCGATGCGGCCGAAGTCGTCCTGCGGCTCAAGCGGGAAGACGATCTCTTCGCCGAGCTCGACGCCGCGCTTCATCAGCTTCGCATCCGCAAGCAGAATGTGCTTCTCCTCTTCAAAACGGGGGAGCTCGCCCTCAGCGAGCTGTTCCTCTTCCGCGTGGAAGTGGCCGTGCGGATGTTCCTCGGGAATTTCCTCGTCCGGGGACGGGAAACGCACCGTCGTGTCGTCCACGACGGTCTTCACCTGTTCAAAGGAGATGGTGCCGGTGTTGAGGTCGAGCTTGGCGCGGATGACCTGCCCGCGCTTGCCGTATTCGCGCTTGTAGGCGGTCGCCATCGCGCTTTCGATGGCTTCTATCATCGTCTCGCGGCTGATGCCCCGATCTTCAAACTCCCCGAGCACCGCATTGATTGTTTTGAGGTCTATCATATGGATTGTGTATGTCGCACTTTTATAAAGAAAGCCCCATAAGGGGCATTCACGTAGGGGGAAGTATACCAGATGTATTCTCCCCGTCAACGATGTGGAAAGCCGCCCCGGAGGGCGGCTTTTGCTGACGGGCGGATTCAGGCGGAGGCGTGTATGAGGTCGCCTAACCTGACGTCGTCCGACCTCGTAGAGGCGGTTTCCCTGGGTCGGGCGCTCCCGCCCTTGGGACCGGCATGCCAATCGTCATAGAGCTCGAATGCCTTTCCGGCGAGGTCTTCCGGGAAATCGCGCCAGACTTGCAGGCGGAGCGCCCGGTACACGAAATCGCAGAACTCCCTTCGCATTTCGAGATCGGCGGCTTTCACACCATCCTTTGAAGCGAGCTTTCGATTTTCCTCGAGGAGCATCTTCCAAAGCGTGTGGAGCCTTTTGACCCTGAAACCGACCTCGCCGACGACATAGGTATTCCCCTCGCGCGACGCGGAAGGAGCGATGAAGTCGGTCCTGCTTATCGCCATGAGCCGTCCGTTCAGTTCGGTTACCACTGCATGATTGTTCATCACATTCCTTTTCGAAGAAATTGTCTTTGAAACCCCGGGCAAGAAACACCCAGATTCATATATAGCGGGTGGAGTCCCCTTCCGCAAGTTCCGGCAAAACTGCGCGGTGTGAAATGCACGCCACACGGAGGGCGGGGCGCGCTATACTTTGCGTATATGCACGTTTCGGAAGGGGAGCTGAAAGAATTCATCATAGATTCGGGGCTTGTCGCCAAGAAGGAGATCGACGCCGCCGATGAAGAAGCAAAAGCAAAAGGGCAATCGCTCGGCGATGTCCTCGTTTCCCGCGGCTCCTTGACTGAAGACGCGCTCCGGCGCATTCAGGCGTACGTGCTCGGCATCCCGTTCGTGAACCTGAAAGAGCACCGCGTCCCCGCGGACGTACTCGGGCTCATTCCGGAACCCATCGCGCGCACGCACAACATCATCGCGTTCAAAAAAGCGGACGATTCGCTCGAGGTGGCGATGCTCGACGTGGACGACCTTGCGAGCATCGACTCGGTGCGCAAAAAGACGGGGCTGAAGATATTGCCGCGGCTGACCGACACCGAGAGCATCAAATACGCGCTCCTGCAGTACCAAAAATCGCTCAAGGATGAGTTCGGCGACATCATCTCCGCCGAAGCGGGTAAATTGCAGGTCGTCGCGGAAGGAGGGAAGGACCTCTCGGGCGATGAGCTCAAGAAGATGGCCGAAGACCTGCCCATCGTGCGCATCGTGGACACGCTGCTCCGGCACGCTATCGTCCAGGGCGCGTCCGACATCCACATCGAGCCGATGGAGACCGAGGTTCTGGTGCGCTACCGCATTGACGGCATCCTCCACGACGCGATGACGCTTCCGAAGGCGGCGGCGGCGGGCATCGTCGCGCGCATCAAGGTGCTTTCCAATCTGAAGCTCGACGAAAAGCGCCTGCCGCAGGACGGCCGCTTCAAGATGGAGACGGAGGCCGATCGCGTGTCATTCCGCGTGTCCATTCTTCCGACGTTCTTCGGCGAGAAGACCGTGATGCGCCTCCTGCGCGAAACGGGGGAGGGCTTCACGCTCGACGTGCTCGGACTCCACGGCGAGAACATGGAGCGCATCCACCACGCGCTCAAACAGACCACCGGCATCATTCTCATTTCAGGACCGACCGGTTCCGGTAAGACGACCACGCTCTACACAATGCTCGATATTTTGAACCAGCCGGACGTGAACATCTCCACGGTCGAGGACCCGATCGAATACCAGATGAAGCGCGTGAACCAGACGCAAGTGAATCCGCAAATAGGCTTCACGTTCGCGAACGGACTCCGTTCGCTCGTGCGCCAGGACCCGGACATCATCATGGTCGGCGAAATACGCGACGGTGAGACGGCGTCCCTGGCCATCAACGCCGCGCTTACCGGCCACCTTGTGCTCTCTACCATCCACACCAACAGCGCCGCGGGCGCCATCCCGCGGCTCATCGATATGGGCGTCGAGCCGTTCCTCCTGGTCTCCACCGTCCGCGTCATCGTGGGCCAGCGCCTTGTGCGGAAACTCTGCGAGGGCAAGGAAGCCTACACGCTCGATGCGGCCATGCGCGCAAAGATCGCCAGCGACGAAGATTTTGCCATCGCGTTCAAGGCGCTCGAGGATGAAAAGCTCGTGAAGAAAGGAACGACGCTCGACGACATCAACTTCTATCGCCCCGTCCCTTCGGCGGAATGCGAGGACGGCTATAAGAGCCGCATCGGCATCCATGAAGTGCTCTCCGTTTCGCCCGCCATCCGCGACATCATCCTCCACTCAAGCACCTCGGACGCCATTGAGGCGCAGGCGAAGAAAGAGGGGATGCTCACGATGCTTGAAGACGGCCTGTACAAGGCGGCGCGCGGCATTACCAGCATGGAAGAAGTCCTGCGCGCCATCACCGAATAGGTATGAAGTTCAGCGTCACCATACGCAAGGAGGGAGCGCCGAACGTCACGAGCGTCATTGAGGCCCCGTCGCGATTTGCGGTCTACGACCAAGTCCAGCGCGAGGGCGGGGTCGTCGTCGGCATTTCCGAAGCAAACGGAGGATTCCACCTTCCCGCGTGGCTCAATTACAGCATCGGCACCGGTGTGAAGCGCACCGAGATCATCCGCATGGCGAAGAACCTCTCCGCAATGCTCACCGCCGGCCTTTCGATCGCGCGCGCTCTCTCCGTCATCGAACGGCAGTCGAGCAATAAGCATCTGCGGGCTATCATCGTCGGCCTGTCGGAGTCGGTCAGAAAAGGCTCCTCGTTCCATGAGTCGCTGGAGAAATACCCGCAGGTGTTCCCCAAGATATTCATCGCGATGGTGCGCGCGGGCGAAGAGTCCGGTTCGCTCTCCGACTCGCTCACGGTCGTCGGCCTCCAGATGGAACGTTCGGAAGAACTGGTGCGGAAGATACGCGGCGCGATGATCTATCCGGCCATCGTCATCA
>JAJZRH010000065.1 GCA_021802795.1 bacterium | reverse complement strand
GGCATCACTGAACTGCCGCTCGTCATAAAGGCGGATGTCGCCGGTTCGGTAGACGCCATCGTGCATGAACTCTCGAAGATAACCCATGAGCGCGGGGCGATCCGCATCGTCTCCTCGGGCGTCGGCAATGTCTCGGAGGGCGACGTGAAGACCGCCTATGCCGCCGGCGGCGCCATCATCGCATTCAATACCGGAACGGACGCCATCGCCAGCGAACTGGCGCTCCGCGAGCACATAGACATATTTTCTTTCACCATCATTTATGAACTCTCGGCAAAAGTGAAGGAGCTGCTTGAAGCGCGCGTGCCGGCCGTCGCGGTAGAAAAGGAACTCGGCCGCGCGAAGGTGCTGAAGCCGTTCTCCTCGAGCGCGAAAAGGCAGGTGCTCGGCGCTCGGCACGTCTCCGGAGTGCTCACGGTCGGCGACCGCATAAAGCTTCTACGAAAGGGCGAGGAAGTGGCGCGGGGCGCTATCCTCAACCTCCAGCAGGCGCGCGCCGATGTGAAAGAGATAAAGACCGAAGGCGACTTCGGCACCGAGATAGAGTGCCGCGAACCGGCGGTCTACGGCGATGAGCTCGTGGCGTTCTCCGTCACCGAATCATGAGTGAGGGATCGCGTAAGCAAGCCGATCGCGCCGCAGAGATAGTGGCGCACGAAGCCGCCCAATTCATCCAACGCGAGGCCGGAAGCGAGTCGCTCATCACGGTCATCCGCGCGCAAAGCGTCGCGCATGGAGACCGCATGCTGGTCTTCGTCAGCGTCTACCCCATTGAGAAGGCGCGCGCCGCCCTCAATTTCCTCGAACGCCAGCGCGAAGCGTTCTCCGACTATTTAAAACAGCATGCGCGCATGCGCCTCCCGCGCGTGGACTTTATGCTTGATAACGGCGAACAGCTGGGCGAACCGGCAAAAAGTTAGTATCATCAGCAGACGGCCCGATGGTGAAGCGGTAACACATCGCTCTGCAAAAGCGACATGCGCGGGTTCGATTCCCGCTCGGGCCTCACGAGTTGTGCACAAAGCAATGTTCTTATCGAAATGGTAGACGCATATATGATATATTAAATGTGTGAGACCCATTCCAAAACATTGGGAGGAAAAGCCCTTGCGAAAAGTGGTTGCCTCTTCACGAAGTGTTCGTGACGCTTTGCAGAAAATGGGTCTTCGCGGTGCTGGAGGAAACTACCGTTATTTCGAGAAGTTTGTTGACGAATATAAAATTGAAATCGACCATTTCCTTGGACAGGGTTGGAGTAAGAACAAAAGTGTTCCTAAGGAACCTATTTGGAGTCTCGACGAGATTCTTGTCAGAAATAGTTATTTTTCGATTTGGCAACTAAAGAGACGTTTATTCAAAGCTGGTCTCAAACATCCAAAGTGCGAGGAATGTGGTTGGGCGAAAAAGAGTGAGGATGGCCGAATTCCTATAGAAATAGACCACATAAACGGGGATCATTCTGACAACCGATTAGAAAACTTACGCATCCTCTGCCCTAACTGTCATAGCCTGAAACCCACACATCGTGGTAAAAATAAGAATGCCAGCCGGGATGGCGGAATTGGTCAGACGCATCGGGCTTAAAACCCGAAGAGGGCTTTAAAATCCTCGTGTGAGTTCGAGTCTCACTCCCGGTACAAGATGGCGAGGAAAAACAAACGCATAGGGATATTCGATTCCGGATTCGGCGGACTCCATGTCACGCGCTACATAACGCAAGCGCTTCCCGATTATGAATACGTATACCTCGGCGACACCGCCCGCGCGCCGTACGGCGACCGGCCGCAGGAGACGATCTATGAATACACAAAACAAGCGGTGGACTTCCTGTTCGCAAAGAACTGCGGCATCGTCATCATTGCCTGCAACACCGCCTCAAGCGACGCGCTCCGCACCATACAGCAGGAGTACGGTGCAAAGAAAAAAGTGCTCGGCGTCCTCATCCCTGCGGCGGAGGAAGCGGTGGAACGGACGAAGAACCGGCGTGTCGGCGTCATCGCGACGACCGGCACCGTCGCCTCGGAAAAGTTCGTTCGCGAGTTGGAGAAACTGGATCCGAGCGTGCGGGTGTTCCAGAACGCCTGTCCGCTCCTCGTCCCGCTTGTGGAGGCGGGCAGACAGAACTCGCCGGAGGCGGATGCTTTGCTCAAACGCTATCTCGCTCCCCTGCTGCGCAACCGTATTGATACGCTCATCCTCGGCTGTACGCACTACGGCATCCTGGAACGGAAGATACGAAAGATAATCGGGCCGGACATCGTCATCGTGTCCGAAGCGCGAGTCGTGCCGAGGAAGTTGAAACAGTACCTCAAGAAGCACGCGGAGATAGAAGAAACGCTCCGCAGGAAGCCGGGCGCGCATTTATATTCCACAGACCGCACGGACAATTTCCGAACACTCGGGAGCAAGTTCTTCGGCCGCCCGATACGGGTGGAGAAAGCGACGCTGTAGGTACGTGGTCACTGATAATTCAGTTGCCGTCGCAACTGAATTTCCGCGACCCCGGCTCGCGGTTTTGCCTGCTGGCAAAACATCGCTGCGC
>JAJZRH010000064.1 GCA_021802795.1 bacterium | reverse complement strand
CCCGCTCTGGGCGCGCGCATTCTCTCCACCTATCCAGACTACGGCGAACTGAGAACCGCGCTTGCGGCGTACGCGGGCGTCGGAGCGGAACAATTGCTCGTCACTCCCGGTTCCGATGCGGCGATAGAACACATCGCGCGCGCGTATGCGGGCGGCGGGGAAGCGATCTTGCCGGTACCGACGTTCTACGGCTATGAGTCCATCCTTGAGCGCGTCGGCGCGCAGATCGTTCCCATCGCCTATGAAGAGCGGGACGGCCGTTTTGTATTTCCGCTCGCAAAAACGCTTGGAGCGCTCAAGAGCGGTCCCGCAAAAGTATTGTTCCTCTGCCATCCGAACAATCCGCTCGGGTGCCCGCTCACATCGGAAGATATCTCCGCGCTCGCCGAAGCTGCGCGGGGGAGCAGGACGCTCCTCGTGTCGGATGAAGCGTATTTTGAATTCTCCTCCGGTACGTCGTTTTTGCCGCACCTCGCCGAACTGCCGAACCTCGTCATCATCCGCACGCTCTCAAAGGCCTTTGCGCTCTCCGGTGCGCGCATCGGATACGCGCTCGCCGCTCCGGACATCATAAAAAAGCTGGGGAAGCTTATGCTCCCGTGGCCCATCGCGCATGCAAGCTCTGCCGCCGCGCTCGCTTTGCTCGCGCGCGCGGAAGCGGTAGAGGCGCGCCGCGCCGCCGTCATCAGCGAACGGGAGCATTTCCTGCAAGCGCTCCGGGAAATCCCGGGCGTCACCGCATATCCGTCCGAAACGAACTTCATCCTTGTGCGCGTGAACGACGCCGCGCGCGTTCGCGACGCGCTTCTTGTGCAAGATATCCGCGTCGCGCTTGGCGAACCCATGAGCCGGTTCCCCGAAGCAAAGACGCTTCTAAAGGGCACGCTCCGTATCGCCGTACCGGCTCCGGCCGACACTCCGGCCGTCGTCGATATCCTCAGGCATTTATTCACAGAATAGGGTTTATGTGGTAGGGTGCGCGCATCATGCGCCCCAGCCGCTCGACGGCACGCGTAGTCAGGAAAAAGGTCTCTCCACGGCCTCGTGCTCTTTCAGTTTTCCCTGCATTCCTCGCGAAGTTGCGCGTCAATGAAAGCGATGATTGGATGCGCGCGGAAAAGAATCACCTGCTCGCACTTTTTAAGCGCATGGCGGCCGAGGTCCCCGCGTATCGGAAGTTCCTCCGTGAGAACGGGGTGCAACGCGATGCCGTCCGCACGATGAAGGATCTCGCTTCCGTTCCGGCGGTGACGAAGAAGAATTATCTGCAGAAAAATGCGCCGCACGACCTCTTATGGAACGGCTCCACGCGTTCGCCCCACGTGCTTACTTCAACGTCCGGCTCAACAGGGAAGCCGACCTACTTTGCGCGTTCGCACGAAGTCGACGAACACTCGTCGTTCGTGCACGAGCTCATTTTCCGCACCAGCACGCTGAAGGAGGACAAATCCACGCTCGTTATCGTCTGCTTCGGCATGGGCGTCTGGATCGGCGGGCTCATCACGTATCAGGCGTTCGAACTCATGGGTCGGCGCGGGTACCCCATCTCCATCCTCACGCCCGGCATCAATAAGGCGGAAATACTGAAAGCGCTGACCGATCTCGCGCCGCAGTACGAACAGATCGTTCTTGCCGGCTATCCGCCGTTCCTCAAAGACGTCATTGACGAGGCGCTCGCGCAGGGCATCACGTTCGCCAATCACCGCATGATGCTTTTGTTCGCAGCGGAGGCGTTCACCGAGAATTTCCGCGACCACCTCGCGAAGAAAGTCGGCATCGAGAACCCGCTCACCGACGCGATCAACATCTATGGGAGTGCTGACATCGGCACGATGGCGTTCGAGACCCCATTTTCAATACTTGCGCGCCGGCTCGCGATGAAAGACGACAAACTGTTCGCCGACATATTCGGCGACATAACAAAGACGCCGACATTCGCGCAGTACATACCGGACTTCGTGTCGTTTGAAGCGCCGAACGGCGAGATACTCATATCGGGAGACAGCGCGCTTCCGCTTATGCGCTACTCAATCGGCGATCACGGCGGGGTCTACACGTTCCGCGAGCTCGTTGAGCGATACAAAGCGCATGACATCGATCTCTTGAAGGAGGCGCAAGCAGCCGGCATCCGCAAGCATGTCTATGAATTGCCGTTCGTATATGTCTTTGAACGCATTGATCTTGCGACGACGCTCTACGGCCTTCAGGTATACCCCGAGACCGTCAAGGAAGTCTTGCTCAAAAAGCACTTTGTCGACCATCTGACCGGCAAGCTCACGCTCATTACGAAATTCGATGATAATCAGGATCAATACCTGGAGATAAACCTCGAACAGCGGCCGAAGAAAGAGGTCGGCAAGGCCTTCGCTTCCGAACTGCTCGCCGAGATCATCAAGAGTTTGCGCGAGAAGAATTCGGAATTCCGCGAACTGTCCAATTTCCTCGGGAAGCGCGCGGAACCAAAGCTCGTTTTCTGGCCGTATGAGGACCCGCTCTATTTCAAGCCGGGCATCAAACAGCCGTGGGTAGTACAGCAATCGTAAACGGAGCGCGTGCTAGTATTCCGGTATGAAACCGGAACAATTGGATCGCTCAAAAGAATCTTTCTCTGCATTTAAGGACCGCCTCCAGCCGTCAAAAGTCGTTGACCGCTTTGAC
>JAJZRH010000063.1 GCA_021802795.1 bacterium | reverse complement strand
GAGCAAGACGAAGACACTCTGGACACATGGTTCTCCTCCGGCCTTTGGACTTTCTCCACGCTCGGCTGGCCTGAAGAGACGGAAGATTTCGCTAATTATCATCCGACCGACCTGCTGGAGACCGGCTATGACATTCTTTTCTTCTGGGTCGCGCGCATGATACTGATGACCGAGTTCGCCGTTAATACAATTCCCTTCAAGGCCGTCTATCTGAACGGCCTCGTGCGCGACGCGCAAGGACGCAAGATGAGCAAATCGCTCGGCAACAATATGGACCCGCTCGACGTCACGGCGAAGTTCGGAGCGGATGCCGCGCGCATGGCGCTCGTCGTCGGGAACACGCCCGGCACCGATATGCGCATGAGCGAAGACAAGATAAAAGGCTACAAACACTTTGCGAACAAGCTCTGGAACATCGCGCGCTTCGTGCTCGACAATACGAAAGACGCGGCCGCGGGCGCAACGCTCACCGCGACCGACGCGGTCATCCTCTCTTCGCTTGATGCTCTCGCGCAGGAAGTGACCGCCGACATCGAGGAGTACCGCATCCACCTTGCCGCCGAAAAACTCTACCACTACGCGTGGCATGAACTCGCGGACAAGATACTGGAAGAATCCAAACCGATATTCGCCGGTTCGGACGAAACCGCGATAGTCTCGCGCAAGGCACTCTTGCTTGCGCTCCTCGATCGCACACTCCGGCTCCTCCATCCGTTCATGCCGTTCGTCACTGAAGAAATATTCCAGTCCATGCCGACCAAGGACGCGCAGTTCCTCATGGTCGCCAAGTGGCCCAGCGCCTAGTGCCGCCGCGACGGGCGGGCGATGATGGCCGCGGCAAGCGAAGCGTTTCGGTTTTCTGACGGCCTTGCGGAGCCGCAGAAAACCGAAACGGCTTGTGGCGAGCTTGTCCGCCGGACATCGCGCACGCCCACCGCCTTGAGCCTGCTACAATGAACGAGTGACCTTCACCACACTCGGCTACGCATTCCTCGGCGGGCTCCTGCCGTCCCTGATCTGGCTCTATTTCCTCCTGAAGGAGGACGCCGCGCATCCCGAGCCGAAAGCGCTCATCGCATTCACGTTCATCGCCGGCATGGCGGCGGTGCCGCTCGCTCTTCCGTTCGAACAGTACGCAAAAGCGCACCTTGCCGGCACGCTCCCGATCCTCACCGCTTGGGCGCTCATTGAAGAAGTACTGAAGTACGGCATGGTGGCGATACTCATACTTTGGCGCAGTGCGGTGGATGAGGCGCCGGATTATGTCATTTATATGATAACGGTGGCGCTCGGATTTGCCGCGGCGGAGAACATGCTTTTCCTTCTTGCTCCGCTCTCGGACGGACAACTCGTCGCCGGATTCTTCACGAGCGACGTGCGCTTCCTCGGCTCTACCCTGCTCCACGTCATCGCCTCCGCGGCTATCGGGTTCGCGCTCGCTTTTTCGGATGCAAACGGGCCGCTCGCGCGCATGACCGCGGGAGCGTTCGGACTTATCCTCGCCGTCGTATTGCATACTGCATTCAACACGCTTATCATCAATCAAGGTACTTCGACCACGCTCGCGGCGTTTTTCCTCATTTGGACGGTCGCAGTCGTTTTCTTTGCGGCATTCGAGGTGCTAAAATATTTCCAGTACCGTAATCTTCCTAACAACACCTGATACTTATGAACATGAAGCGCTCTTTCTTCGACCGCCTTTCCGGCAGCACCGCCTCCGGCGATGCGTTCGATGCTTTTGACGATGAGTCGCCGGTCACGGCGACCCCGCCGCGCAAGGAGATATCGGCGCGCGGGGGCGCCGCTAGCCGGCCGGCGCCGCTCGACGACGATATGCCGGAAAGCGAAGGCCAACTTCCGGTGGACGTGCACCAGACCGCGAGCGATATCATCATTCGCGCTTTCGTCGCCGGCGTGCGGCCCGATGAACTCAGTATTTCCATAAGCCGCGACATGGTCGAGATATCCGGTTCGCGCATGGAGCGCGAACAGGTTTCCGGCCCCGATTATTTCACGCGCGAGCTCTTCTGGGGCTCGTTCTCGCGTACGATACTCCTCCCGCAGGAGGTTGATGTGGAAGCGTCTTCCGCAAGCGCCAAGGACGGCCTTCTGACCATCATCCTGCCGAAGCTCGATAAAGCGAAGCAAACCAAATTGCGAGTAAAGGCGGGCTAACCGTTCTCGGTCATTTCAGCGTGACCGTTTCTTGAGGAAGCGGTGCCATCGCCCGTTCAGCGATGAACGGCAGGCGGGTGATGAGGCGCCCATCGGCTGTTTTAATACTCACGCGCCACTGCCCTATCTCCCGCACCGGAACGGTTGAATAGCCGCGGTACCCGCCGTCGCGCCCGCCGAGTATCGGATAAGCGATCGTCGCCTTTGTGACCCACTGCTTGGCGGTCGGGTCGTACCATTCCCACTGGTGCACGACGGTCGTCATGAGCGTTGTCGGGGCAAAAATCGAACTGTACACGGAAAGTTCCTCGCCGAAAACGACATGCAGGGTCGGCGCGGCACCGAGATAACGCACCTGCCACGACTGGTCCGCTTCGCTTGAAGCAAGGTATGCGCCCGGAACGCGCCACACCGCGTGATACACGCCCGCCGCCTCGGCCGAGAGCGGCAGGGGCGGCAGGACATTGGTGAAATAGAACACATTCATGACGACCAGCACCGCGAGCGCGCCGACGCGGATGCGCCAAACGTCGGCGAGGAACCGCTCACGCGCAAGAATGCGCAGAAGAATGGTGAAAAGAGCGAATACCCCGACCGCAAGCGCGCCGCTTTCAACGAACGTCCCCGTGCCTATCGTATGAGTGTATATCGGTACGGTGAATATCGCGTAGGAAT
>JAJZRH010000062.1 GCA_021802795.1 bacterium | reverse complement strand
ATCTATTCGGTCGTGAAGGGTCAGATACTCACCGACGGTTCCGCCGACCTCGACGATCTGTTCGAGTACGCGGGCCGCGCGCTCGTGCAGGAATACATCATCACGGAAGCGTCCAAGATCTACGAGCTCCAGGGCGCGCCGGTTTCCCGCAAGCACCTCGAAGTCGTGGTGAAGCAGATGTTCTCGCGCGTGAAGATAAGCGACGCGGGCGACACCGACTACTCGGTCGGCGACGTCGTAGAGGATTGGGAGTTCGTGAAGTCGGTCAAGGAAATGGAAGACGCCGGCAAGATCGCGCCGAAGGCGCACGAGATCGTGCTCGGCATCAAGGAGAGCGCGCTCTCGCGCCGCTCGTTCCTCTCGGCCGCATCCTTCGAGCAGACCACGAAGATACTCATCAACGCCGCGCTGCGCGGTTCGGTGGATCGCCTCCGCGGCCTCAAGGAGAACGTCATCCTCGGCCGCCTCATTCCGTCGGGCACCGGCTTCGCCGGCAGCAAGAAGCATGCGCACATTGCGAAGCTTCAGGCGGAACGCCCGGTGCCGGAGTCGTACGAGTCTCGTACCACCTCCTTCGCCCCTCGCACCCCTCGTTCTCTCTAGGGTTTCGCAACAATTAAGATTTTTGAGGACACATAATTTCCTGCTGGAAATTTGTTCTGCCTCGCGCCGTCGCGCTCCGGGCGCCTCAAAAATCTCAATTGTCGCTCCACATGAACAAAGCAGAACCGCCCTCACGGGCGGTTCTGCTTTTGTATGGAAAAGTGTAACGGCGCGGATTTGTGGTCCGCGCCGTTTTGGCCCCAGCCTTATTTGATCCCGAACCTGCCGAGGGCAGTCCCGAGTGCAAAGGCGGAAACGATTTTGTACAAGTCGTGGATTTTCATCCGCCAACCGCTGCCATCAAGGCCGGTGACTGCATCGAGCGCAATACCGCCGGCGATCGCGAGAAGGAGCAAAGTTATCCAGGTTATAGATTTCATGAGAGCACCCTCCGTTAATGTTGAGTTGTGGGCCTAAACACCTGACCCGTCCTGATTCTTATGCGAATTCCATGCTATCACACTATTCAATAATTGTCAAGCATTCAAGAAGCGCGGTAGAATCAAGCAATCATGGCAGGGGACACGGTACAGCAAATTAAGGAGCGGTTGAGCATACAGGACATTATCAGTCCCTATGTGAAGCTGCGGCGTGCGGGGCGAAGCATGGTCGGACTGTGCCCGTTCCACAAAGAGAAGACCGGTTCGTTCCATGTGAGTCCCGAACGCGGGACCTGGCACTGTTTCGGTTGCGGGCTCGGAGGCGACGGCTTTTCATTCATTGAGAAAGTAGAGGGAGTGGATTTCAAGGGTGCGCTGAAAATTCTTGCCGACAAAGCGGGTGTCGTCATTGAATACTCGGGCGGCGGGAATCGCGAGGATGCATCCAAGAAAGAACGCCTGCGAGAACTGATGAACCGTGCGAGCGAGTGGTATGCGAGCAAACTCGCCGGCACCCCGGCCGAAGCGTATGCAAAGAAGCGCGGGCTCACGGAAGAGACTGCCAAATCGTGGTGCATCGGCTATGCGCCGGAGGCGTGGCGGGCGCTCCTGGAAGCGCTCACCGCCGAAGGATTTTCCACACAAGAGTTGCTTGCGGCGGGATTGATAAAAGAAGCGGACGGGAAGCCGGGCACCTACTACGACCGCTTCCGCAACCGGCTGATGTTCCCGATACGCGATGCCGCCGGTCGCGTCGTGGGCTTCACGGGCCGCGCGCTTGCCGCTGATGAACAAGCGAAGTACCTCAACTCTCCGGAGACCGAGCTCTATCACAAGTCCGAGGTGCTGTTCGGCATGGACATGGCGAAGGACGCCATCCGCACGCGCGGCTTCACGATGCTTGTGGAAGGGCAGATAGACGTCATCCTTGCGCACCAGGCGGGATTCCAGAATGCCGTGGCGCTCTCCGGCACGGCGCTCACCGACCGGCACGTGGGCCTCATGAAGCGCTTCAGCGAGAACCTGATGCTTGTCCTCGACGCCGACGCGGCGGGGCTCAAGGCCACGGCGCGCTCCGCCGCGCTGGCCTTACAGCAAGGCCTGCGGGTAAAGGCGGCGCGTTTGCCCACGGGCAAAGACCCGGCCGAGCTCATCGGGGAAGACCCGAAGGAATTTGCCAAGCGCATCGCCGCGGCGAAGCCCGTCGTAGAGTTCTTCCTCGCGGAACTTGCCGAACGGGAGCGCGACCCGCACCGGCTCCTGCGCCTTGCGGAGGGCATCGTGCTCCCGCTTATAAACGCGATACCGAGCCCGATGGAGCGCGAGCATTTCGTACAATCGGCCGCCCGCGCGCTCAGCCTTTCCGGCGAGGCGGTGCGCGAGTCGCTCAAGCGTTTGCCGAAAGATATGTTGGCCGATCGGAGTACTAGTAGTGTGCAGAGAGCGGCGGCTCCCGCAGCCCGTCCGACGGCGGAACTGCGCGCGGAACAGGTCCTCGCCGTCGTGCAGGCTTATCCCAATACCCCGCTTGCAGAGCGCCTCAAATCGGGGTATTGTCGAATTACCGGAGCTCTTGAGCTGCCTTCTATCGCGCTCCCGGAATCGGCCCTGTTCTATGCGGAACAGACATTCGGCGAAGATCCGGACGAGAAGAAGGGAGACGAGCTTCTCCACGCCTTTGAAGAAGCGGTTATCCGCGAGGCGTATCAGGGGGCAGTAGGGGATTTGCGCAGAGCCGAAGCATCGGGAGATGCCTCGCTTATCGCTCGTATGCAAAAAAAGTGCGCACAGCTTTCCGCGCGGCTCGCCGCACTCGGTGCATGACCCGTTCCTATTTCCCATCTCATTTTCACGATGGACAGAAAATCTATT
>JAJZRH010000004.1 GCA_021802795.1 bacterium | reverse complement strand
CCCCCGCGAAAGCACCTGCCACTCGGTAACCGCCGCGCGGTGCGTACGGCTCTCGCCTTCATGAGCAACGCCCCAGCGCGGCGGCACGGAGCGTATGCGCACGATCTCCGCTTCTATCGTGCCCGAATCCTTTGCAGGGTGGCCGTATACGAGCGCGCGGTAATGCTTTTCAGTTGAACGATCCCCGAACTGCTGTTTGAGAAATGCGTACGCCTCGTTCGTCTTTGCGAGGATCATCACGCCGGAGGTGCCGCGATCGAGCCGGTGCACGATGCCGGGGCGCAAGATGACTTCACCCTGCGGCGACGTCCACGGCTCTCCGACGTCCCGGATATTCGGATACCGTTCAAGCGCCCAGTCGGCAACGGACGGCTCTTCGGTCCGCCCGTCGGAGTGCGTGATGAGCCCGGCGGGCTTTATGATCACAACCGCATCGGCGTCTTCGTAGATAATTTCGGGAGTCATTTTCCGCGGCGACGTTCGCGCTGCGCAAACTCCGCAAGAATGGCATCGAGTTCCTCCTTGGCGAAGTCCGGCCAGAAGGTGTCGACGAAGAACAGCTCGCTGTACACCGTCTGCCACGGGAGAAAACCGGAAAGCCGTTTTTCGCCGCCCGTGCGAATGACGAGATCGGGATCCGGCATCGGATAGGACCAGAGGTTCCGAGCAAGAGCATCCTCACCGGCAATGGTCGCCTCTTCTTCGAGCAAAGCGTTCGCGGCCGCGACTATCTCCGCGCGGCCGCCGTACGAGAGAGCCACCACGAGAGTCTTTCCGGCAGAAGTCTTGGCACTTTCGTCCTCGAGCTTCTTCGCCGAGATGCGGAGTCTCTCCGGCAGGCGGGCAAGGTCGCCGATGAAGCGCACGTGAATGCCTTCGCGCGAAAGTTCTATGAAATCCTCCATCATCACCTTGCCGAACAATTCCATGAGGTAGTTCACCTCTTCCGGGGTGCGATTCCAATTCTCTGTTGAGAATGCATACAAGACAACGGTGCCGACGCCGCGTGAGAATGCGTGGCGGACTATTTCTTTCGCTTTCTTGCGCCCTTCGGCATGGCCCTCTAGGCTCTGTAATCCGCGTTCTTTCGCCCAGCGGCGATTGCCGTCCATGATGATGCCGATGCATGCCGGAACCGAGGATGTTTCGTTCATATTATGTATCAACTGGTATACCACGCTTTTCGTTTCAAGTGGGCGATACAGGACTCGGTCACGGATAATTTTCTGCTGAAAATTTCCGCGACCCCGCCTCGCGCCGCCGCGCTCCGGCTTTCTCGTCCTTGGATGTTGCTTCGCGACATGTGGGCGATACAGGACTCGAACCTGTGACCTTCCCCGTGTAAAGGGGTTGCTCTACCAACTGAGCTAATCGCCCCGGGTGGGCATGGGGAGACTCGAACTCCCAACCCTTGCGGGACACGCTTCTGAGACGTGCGCGTATACCAATTCCGCCACATGCCCGTGCCCCGAGCTGGAATCGAACCAACATCAACGGCTTAGAAGTCCGCGGCTCTATCCATTGAGCTATCGGGGCGAAGCGAGGAAATGCGGTCTGCACGTCCTCGTGTAGGCGTATTCTCCGAACGAGCCCCGACACGCCTACGTATCGGGGCGTTCGCACCTCATTACCCTACTACCAAGCGAGCTGAGTAACAAACGCATTCTTATGTGTTTGTTCGAGGCAAGCGCAGGGAGGAAGCTTCGCTTAGCGCATTCGTGCGCTCATTGCGACGGGTCAGCGTAGCGATAGACGCCGGTCACGTACCTCGCCTCTTCATCGGCGCGGGCGGCAAAAATGGTGTGGATGGCGTTCAGCGAGGCGGGATCGAAGATCGGCGCCGCTTTCGGCGACGATGTCCCTATGGCTCCGCCGCTCGCAACCGTGCTGAACGCCCATACGTTCCACACGACGATGCATGCGAGCACGATGATCGAGAGCGTAAGTACCACGAGCCAGTCGCGCACCGGGTCGATGTTCGCACCGTAGCGCATGCGTTTCAGGAGGGAGGCGATGGTATCGGAAATATTCATGGCGTGCTTGTTGCGGTGTTCCCGGCTATAGAACCGACGGACAATTTGAGATCGGCGTTCCAATTGTTCTTACTATCCTGCGCCACCGAGAGAGTTGAGAATGAGATGTCATACGGAGCGTATTCTATCGCGCCGACTGTGCGCATCACCGCATCAAATGTCCCGTTGATAGAAAGCGAGAACGCGAGCATCGGCTGTGCGGCAGTGCCCTCGGTCGAGACGGAAAGAACGCTGACCGCGGCGCCGAGCGCCCGGCCGCGGGATTCAAGACCGTCGATGAAGGCAACGACTCCCGTTTCCGGAACAAAGTAGCTCCGCACGACGGCTTCGTCGCCCGCTATCTCGGCGAGAGCGGCGCGGGTCGTGCTCATGCGGCTCACGGCGGCGGTCTTCGCATCGATCTGGCTTTGCAGGGTCGTTACCGCAACGCTCTTGTCCGCTACGGCGGAATACCACACCCCGTACCCGACGAGCGCGGCGGCGCATGCGGCAAACGCTATGAGGAGATGAATGAAAGGCGATCTCATGGCGTGAGGGTCACCGTGATGGTGAACGCGATATTGCTGTCTTTTGCATATGCGGAGACCGGCAGATCGGCGGAGCGGGCGAACGGAGCGCCCTGGAGCACGAGTTGGTAACTGCGGAGCGCGTCGCGGGTCGCCGCGATGCCGGTGATCGCAAGCGTGCCGGGGTTCTTGCCCGTAGCGGGGGTGTACGCCAGACCGGAGAGCGCTATGCCCGGACGGGAGAGCGCGAGCGCGTTGCGGAACGTCGCGCTTGCGGACGGCGCGTGCGCAAGCGCCGCGAGCGTCGCCGCTTCACTTGAGAGCGTGGCGAGGCGCACCGCGAGCGTCGCGCCGTTTGCGGAAGAGAGCGCGGAATCAATGCTCGAGAGATGCGCCTCCTTCGTGCCGGCATTCTCGGTCAAGAGAACGTACGTCGGCAAAAGCAGGACCATGGAGACCAAGACGAGCAGGGTCACGAACCATACGACCACGACGCCGAGACGCAGGAAATAATTCCGCGAGAGCGCCTCGCGGCGTTCACTCGGAAGCAGATCGGTGAGTTCGTTATGCATACGGGTCAACAGTATCGCGCAGCGCAAGGCCGATCGCGGTCGCATACGCGAGCGACTCGGTGTAGTCGAGCGGCGGGATCCAGGTGTCGCGCGATGCGAGGTTGGTGAAAACATCGCCGGCGGAGACGGGTATCTTTAACACCCCTTCAAGATATTCCGGAAGCCCGCGCACCGAAGCGTTGCCTCCGGCGAGGATGATATGCGACACCGGCTCGTGCCCGGAAAGCGTCGCCTTCTCCTGCCAGTATTCGAGCCGGCGGGAGATCTCATCGCGGATGGCGGAAACAGTCGAGAGCATTGCGGCGAGATAATCTTCATTCCCGGGCGCCGGAACGATGCCGCGCTCCGCCTTCACTTTGCGCGCCTCGGCTTCCGTCACACCGAAGTGTTTCTGCACCGCGAGCGTGAGCGCGTGGCCGCCGATGCCGAACGTCGTCGCAAATCGCGGTATGCGGTTCGTAACGACCGCCATTTTCGTCGTCGTCTTGCCGACGTCGATGATGAGCGCCGTCGACGTGTCCCCGGTCGGGAGGAGGGCGCGCGCCATGGCGAACGTTTCCGCTTCGAGCGAACGAACCCCGATGCCCGCCTGGTCGAATGCCGAGAGCGTGTCGTCGACGATGCGCCGCGCAAAACCGATGCCCGCAATGAGCGCATTGCCCTGGCTGTTTTGCCCGACGTTCACGATGTCGAACGATATCTCCGCCGGCGGGAGCGGCACCAGTTCGTCGAGATGCTGTTCCACCGCAATGCGCCACTCCTCTTTCTTCGTTCCGGGAGCGGCGGTCTCAAAAAGGTACGACTTCGACTCCGGAAGGGCGACATTGGCGTCAGCGATGCCTGCGGCCTTGCTCGCGGAGACGAGCGCTCCGGTCATTGTGGAACGGTCTATGATCTCGCCGTCGGTATACACGCCGAGCGGCAATCGCACCTGAGCATAGTCGCCGAGAAGAAAGCCGTACGGCCCTTCGACAAGACGAACTACTTTCACCCCGCTTGTGGAGATGTCGATGCCGGAGAGCGGCGACGCAAGATACCGCGGCGGCGCAAGAGCTGCGCGCAAGCGTTCGCTGAAAACGGAAGGCATATCTGCAGTATAACGCGGCGGCTCCGCCGCCGCGCGCCTCTAGTGTGCACTCGTGCCGGGCGGGACCTCCCTGTCGGGCGTAAGAAAAGCAAAGGTGTCGTCCGAACCGACGGCAAAGAGCATGCCGTTGCTTTCGAGGCCGCGAATGGTGCGCGGCTCGAGATTCGTCACGAATGCGAGCTGGCGGCCGACAAGCGACGAGGGTTCGGAAACATAGGCGGCAATGCCGGAAACGATTTGACGCACATCTCTTTCTTCGCCTACACCGGTCGCCTCCGGCGACTGGTCGGCCGAACCTTCGCTTTGCGAAGGTTTTAGGCCAAAATCTACCGTGAGCCGCAGCAGCTTGTCGGTATCGGGCACGCGCTCGGCGGTCCGTACCGTACCGACCTTCACCTCTATCTTGCTGAACTCGTCTATGGATATGCGTTCTTTACTCATGCTCGGTGCGGGAGAGATAACTGGTAAGGATGAGTGCGGCGGCCGAGGCGTCCACGTCCGTACGGGTCTTCGGCGCGCGCGACTTCCCCTCCTTCTCGGGCGCGCGGCGCGCAAGAGCCGTCGTGAACACTTCCGACTCGAAGAATACCGGCACTCCGGTGCGCTCGGTGATGAGCGCGCCGAGCGCCCGGGCATCCTGCGCAATGGGATTCTCGCCGCCCGCGAGATTCCGCGATTCGCCGATGACCACGGCGCCGACATTTTCTTTGGCGATGAGCGCGCCGAGCTCGTCGACGAGCCGCGGCGTATTCGGGATGATGGCGTGCGGAAAGCCCATACTCCCCGCTTCATCAGAGAGCGCGAGGCCTATTTTCCTGCTTCCGTAATCAACGCCGAGATACCGCATGGGTAGAGTGTATGGTATAATCCGCGCATATGCACTACTTCTCGCCAGAATTCTATCCTTCGTTCGCTCCGGGATTTATGTTTACGTTCCTCCCTTTCATCATCGCGATCGCGATTTGGTCCTTGGTGCTGAAAGGGTTCGCCCTGTGGCACGCGGCACGCGGAAGCCAAAAGTGGTGGTTCGTCGCCATGCTCGTCATCAACACGGCCGGAATTTTGGAAATCATCTACCTCATCTGGTTCCGTCCTGATTCTCGCTTCCGTCGCTCACACACGCCCGCGCACGATTCATCATCAGCGCAGGCGTAAACAAGTAGGGAGAGGTGGCTGAGTGGTCTAAAGCAGCGGACTTGAAATCCGCCGTCCTGGAAACGGGACCGTGGGTTCGAATCCCACCCTCTCCGCAGTTAGGACCTATGAAATATTACCTATCCTCATACGAACTTGGAAACGAGACAGAGAAACTCAAAACACTTGCTCCAAAAGGAAAGATTTCCTATATCCCAAATGCACGAGACTTTACTGGTGCCGACCCAGAAAGACGCGCCAGGCGTAATGAAAACGATATGGCTTCATTGCGGGCGCTCGGTCTTGAGGTTGAGATGTTGGACTTGCGTGATTATTTTGGAAAGCAAGATGAACTAAGAAATAAGTTGGAGGAACGTGGCGCAATCTTCATTAGCGGCGGAAATGTGTTTGTACTGCGCCAGGCAATGAGATTGAGTGGGTTAGATAAAATTCTTCCAGAGTTGCAGGACACGGATTTCTTATACGCTGGTTACAGTGCGGCGGGATGTGTTTTGGCACCAAACCTAAAGGCGTACGAGATCGTCGACCCTCTCGATACTCCCTACAGCGAGCAGAAGGAAGTGATATGGAAAGGATTGGGGTTTGTCGATTGGGCTTTGATGCCTCACTGGGATTCTGACCACCCTGAATCTGCGGATATTGATAAAGAGATTGCCTACTGTAAAGAAAACAACATTCCCTATAAGGCGATCCGGGACGGTGAAGTTATCGTTATTGAGTAACCTCGGCAATTTCGGGTGATATACTTTCCGTATGTCTCAAGACGCACTTTTGGAATGGGAAGGAAGAGAGTACGACCATAACCCGAAAAGCGCCGATTGGTATTGGGCGCTCGGCATCATCAGCGTCGCCGGCACGGTAGCCGCGGTACTGTTCGGCAATTACCTGCTCGCCGCCCTCATCGTCACCGCCGCTGCCGCACTCGCGCTCCATGCGGCTAAAGTGCCGCCCGTGCACCGTTTCCGCCTCGTTGACCGAGGCATCGTCATCGGAGATGAGCTCCACCCGTTCGAACGGATGGTCTCATTCTCCGTTCTCGAGGATGTTGCGGGCGAATTTCCTCCCATGATCTCCATCAAGAACGAGAGCTGGCTCTCGCCGCATCTCATCATTCCGCTCGAAGGCGTCGATGCCGACGCGGTATACTCGTATTTCCTCCAGCGTGTGGATGAAGGCGAGCACACGCATACGTTCGTCGACTTGGTGGCGGCGTGGCTCGGATTCTGAATTTGTGCTCTCAGCAGGAATCGAACCTGCATCTGCTCCTTCGGAGGGAGCTGTCCTATCCATTGAACGATGAGAGCCGCGAAGAGAACGATACCATCAATTCTAAATCACGATAGCATTCGCTTACTTGGCTTTTGCTCGATTTCCGTATACATTCAATAGGCGAGATATACGCTCCCGTATGTAGGCATACGGGAGCTCGTTCGGGAAGTCCGCCTACGCGAGGACGTGCAGCCGCACCCCCTCACTTCGCTCCCGTCGTTCAATGGATAGGACATCAGCTTGCGGAGCTGACGATGCAGGTTCGATTCCTGCCGGGAGCACCACCAAAAGGAAAACCGCCACTTTCGTGGCGGTTTTCCTTTTGGCGCTTACGCTTTCGCGCGCTTGAGCGCTGCGGCAAGCCGAGCTTTCTTGCGGTCTGCCGTATTGCTCTTGATGACGCCGCGCTTTGCCGCCTTGTCTATCGCCTTATAGGCGGCCGGGAGCATCTTCTCGGCTCCGGACACGTCCTTAGCGGCGAGCGCCTTCGTAAGCGCCTTCGTCGTATCGCGAAGCGCGTCCTTGCGGCGCAGATTGAAGACATGCTTCCTCGCCGAGGAGCGTATCGCCTTTTTTGCGGAACTGGTGATTGCCATGTCTGCCAAATGTAATGCATATGCCTCAGATACGCAATAGCTAGGGCACCTTGGGTTACCAAGTGCACTTGGATTTTTATAGTCACCCCAAGAGTACTTGGAATCTCTAATCGCTATGCTCAAGAGATTCCCGGCGCGCTATGCTCCTTAAAAATCTCAGCGCAAATGTAGTACGATAAGCGCATGATACGGCAGATACGCGGGAAAGTGCTTTCGGTGGGGCCCATAAGCGCCGTCGTGGAGGTCGCCGGCTTCGGTATGGAAGTGCGTATGAGCGCGCCGCAGGCGCTTACGGCGGGCAGCGAGGCGACGCTCGCGACGCATCTGGCGCTTAAGCAGGACGGCTTGGAACTGTATGGTTTCCCTTCCGCAGAAGAGCGCGACTTCTTCGAACTCATCCTCACGGTCTCGGGCGTGGGGCCCAACACGGCGCTCACGGTCCTGCGCCGAAGCACGCGCGAGGCGCTCGAAGGCGCCATCGGCAAACGCGATCTTGCATACCTCACAAAGGTCGTCGGGCTCGGCAAGAAAAGCGCGGAGAAGATGCTCGTGGAGCTTGCCGACAAGGTGGGTCCGCAGAGTCACGACAACGCCGACAATGAGGTATTTGATACGCTCGTCGCTCTCGGCTACACCGAGCGCGAAGCGCGCAAGGCGTTGCAGGCCATTCCCGAAACTATCGTCGGAAAAGATGCGCGCCTGAAGGCGGCTCTTTCCTCCGGCGCTTAATGTATGTACGCGTTCGTCAATGCAATAGTTCGGGTATTGAAAAAAGTGGTCCCGGAACCCGTCGTGGAATTCTTCCGCCGCCCGTACCATCTTGCGCTCGCGTTTCTCATGGCGCTTTCCTACGGCTTCCCCGCCCGCCAGCTCGTGGTACTCGGTGTGACGGGAACGAAAGGCAAATCCACGACGGCTGACATGCTCTTTGCCATTTTGCGCGCCGCCGGATACAAGACCGCGCTCCTTTCAACCATCCGTTTCGCCATCAATGACGATTCCGAACCGAATCTCCACAAGATGACACTTCCGGGTCGCGGCTTCGCGCAGGAGTTCATGCGGCGGGCGCTGTCAAAAGGGTGCACGCACTTCGTCATAGAGCTGACCTCGGAAAGTGTCCTGCAGTACCGCACGTCGTTCCTCGCGCTTGATGGCCTCATCGTCACGAACATCCAGCGCGAGCACATCGAACGGCACGGTTCGTTCGCACATTACGTGGCCGCCAAGCGCGCCATCGTGGACAAGCTCGTCCGGTCGGGGAAGCGCGCGCGCGTGCTCGTCGCAAATGAGGACGTACCCGAGACGAAGGCATTTCTGTCCGCAAAGGTGCCGCGCGCCATCGGCTTTTCGGAGCATGAGCTCTCCGGCCTGCATACCGACGACGCACACGCCTCTTTCGCGTACGGGGGCGTTCGCTTCTCCGTTCCCGCCGCCGGCGCGTTCAATGCGCTGAACGCGCTCGCGGCGGTGAAGCTCGCCGAAGCGTTCGGCGTTCCCCCCGCTGTCTCCGCGCGTGCGCTCGCGGAAATGCCGGCCGTACGCGGACGCGTGGAACGCATAGAGGCGGGGCAGGATTTCATCGCCGTGGTGGATTATGCGCACACGCCCGACTCGCTCGCCGCGCTCTACGGCGCATTTCCGAACCGGAGGAAGATCTGCGTGCTCGGAAATACCGGCGGCGGGCGCGATGCATGGAAACGCCCGGAGATGGGGCGCATTGCGGACGAAGCGTGCGAGAAAGTCATCCTCACGAACGAAGACCCGTACGACGAAGACCCGCGCACCATCATGGACGCGATGGCGCGCGGCATGAAGCGCGCGCCGGACGTCATCATGGACCGCCGCGAAGCTATCCGCGCCGCGCTCCGCGCGGCGCGCCCGGGCGATGCGGTCCTGGTGAGCGGCAAAGGGACCGACCCGTTCATCATGGGGCCGAAAGGTTCCAAGACGCCGTGGAGCGATGCGCAGGTCGTGCGCGAAGAACTAGAACGAATTAGGAAATGAGCGGTGCTCATGCAGTGCGACTTCTTGCGGAAGTTTGATACTATTCCCCCATGGGAGATATGCACGACTCATGGTTTTTCATAGGCGTCTTTGTCTTCATTTTCCTCGTCTGGGTCGCTACCGGCGGCCCCCTGCACCCTATCGCTTTCACCGGTCCGCGGCTTGCAGAACCGGGAGCTCTCGGCGGCGGGACTTATCTCTCGCTTCCCCGCGCGCCGTACGGCATTGGCGGAACGGACGTGTCTCTGCCGGGTTCTTCAAGCGGCGGGAATGTTCCGGGTGATTCCGGGACGTCAGTCCCCACCTTTGTCGGGGGAAGCACTTTCGGTTCGCCCTCAACCTACCGCGGCATTGTTTCGATGAACCACTACGTCTCTGGCGCCGGCTCTGCGGATCCGAAGAACGAATACATTGAGATAAGCGTTTCCTCGAGTTCAAATGTACCGGTCGACCTCTCCGAGTGGTCGCTCGAGAGCGATGCGAGCGGCGCTTCCGCGCTCATACCAAAAGGGACCGAGGTTCCGACCTCCGGCGTCATAAACGCCGCGCAGGATATCGTGCTCTCGCCGGGCGACCGCGCGATCGTCATTTCCGGCCAGTCGCCCATCGGCGCATCTTTCCGGGAGAACAAATGCATCGGCTACTTCAGCACATTCCAAAGCTTTGCTCCGCCCTTGCCCCAGAATTGCCCGCTCCCGTCCGATGAACTCGCATCGCTCTATGGCACCGGCTACATCCGCGACGCCGCATGCATCGATTACGTGAACAAGATCCCGCGCTGCCAAGTGACGCTCTCGCCGCCGGTCAGCGCCTCAAGCCAGTGCCAGAGTTTCCTGGTGAAATACCTCAACTACAACGGATGCGTGGACGCGCACCGGAACGACCCGGACTTTAAGGGCGTGACGTGGCGCATTTATCTCGGACGAACGAACTCAATGTGGCGGACCCAGCGCGAACTGGTGAAATTGCTCGATGTGAAGGGCAATACGGTGGATGCGTTCTCGTATTAAAACCGCAAACCTATAGTATCTTTTGTGCGCCCGGTTGGGAACGATCCAACGACCTTCTCCTTAAAAGGGAGCTGCTCTACCAGCTGAGCTACGGGCGCGAGCGAGGATAAGAGAATAAAAGATTACTTTCATCCTCTTACTCCGAGCGAGCGCACAGTATGGTACTCCATACGGGCGCGCGGCCTCTGGCTCGGACTTGTACTCGTATTTCTACCACCTACTACCCATTTCTTCTAGTGCTACTCTAGTTGTAATGAATCCTGACTGGCATACCGTAGTCGGTACCGGAGCAAGCTTATTGTTGCTCGCGCTTATCGTTCCCTATATCAAAAGCATCATTACGAGCACGACGCGGCCAAGCGCAGTGTCATGGTTCGGCTGGGCGCTCCTCTTTATTATTGCCACCGCCGCTCAGGCTTCAAAGGGCATCGACTGGTCCCTCGCTGTTCCGCTCATTTCAACCATAAGTACGACCGCCATCGCTTTCACGGCGCTCTACATGGGCCGTGCCGTATGGACGCGCGCGGACGGGATCTGCATCGCTCTCGCCACGCTGGCGATCATCCTCTGGGCGATCACCAAAGAACCGCTGACCGCGATCATTTTGAGCATCATCGCCGATCTGTCGGTAACGACTCCGACAATTATAAAAACCTACCAAGATCCGACATCCGAACCGTCAACTCTGTGGATTTTGTACGTGATCGGCATCACGCTGGAACTTGTCGCAACCCGGGATTTCACTATCTATAATCTGCTCTTCCCCGTCTACACCGTGCTCGGCTCTACTATCATCGCCATACTGTCGCTCCGCGCGCCGCGCGCCGCAGGGAAATAGTGTCGGCCACTTCCGTGGCCGATTACTATCCGCACTCGTATAGGTCTTGGATCTCCACCTCCACCGCGCGAGCGCGATCCTCGGCTTTGCCGACCCGCCACCCGGCGATGACCGCCGCAGTTCCGAAGACAAGGAACAGAACTATCGGAAGCATGCCGAACATCTCCGTGAAAGACGTATGCCCGGATCGTGCCGGCACGCAGGCGATCCCGAGAAAGAAATCGCCGAACGTCCCGCCGAGCCAAATAAAGAGCCTCGTTCTCCTTTCCTTTATTTGGAGACGGAGGGCGGCGAGCTGCTTCTGCAGTTGCTGTTCTTTTTGAACGTCGACCATGGTCCGTCTCCTTTTCTATCCCCCGAAACGCTCGGGTTCCTCCGTATAGAATAGCCCATACTCCGGGGTGCAAGCTCTCAAACTGACAGTGCAAACCTCTCTAAAGAAAGCCCCAGATCCAAGCCGCCCCGGCGGGAGTTCTGCAGAAGCTCAATGAGCGCGAGCGACAGCGAGCGCGCTTCCTGCGGCTCCCAGGCGCGGCCGCCCTTCTCCATCAGGTCGCGCGCCTTCCAGTGGAGAAGGCCGTGAAGCATTTCAGGCGCATCGCCCGCGGAGAGCGCCCGATTTATTTCCAGCCACAATTTGTCACGGCTGCGCGCGGAAAGCGCATTTACCAGATTCGAATTGAACCCGCGCTCGACTTCGCGGGAAGCCGGCTTGTCGTATTTATATTCCATCTTCGCTTTTGCGGCGATCTTTTTCGCTTTTGCGGCGGGAAGTTTCGGCGCAAGGATGACGATAGCGTTGTCGGACGCGGCGAGCGCGTCGAGATGCTCTTCAAGAACGCTGGCGGTGCCGGTCTCCCCGCTCTCCTCCTCGTCATTTGCCGCACGCGCGGCTGGGAATGGGTCGTCGATGAGTACCAGCAGGCGCGCGACGAAGAGCCCTCCCGAGAGCGCCGCATCTTCGAGCGCGGCATCCGAAAGTTCCTCGCGCGCGAGCCGCGCGTACGCCAAGTTCGGTTCCTTAGTCCGCGCCTTCGCCACCCATTCGAACGCCTTGGCGCGCGTTTTTTCAACATCGGTGCCGTAAAAAAGGTAGATCATTGTTCTTCCATGGAGCCCCAATCCGGGCCCGTCTTCAGCGCGGCAATGACCGGTACGCCGCGCGTCTCGGTTTCCGGCAGGACGGATTCCATTATTTCTTTTATCTTCGCGGCGAGCGCCTCGGCGCGCTCCGTGCGTATCTCATACACCAATTCATCATGCACCTGCAGGAGGAGGTGGGCGTCCTCGCTCGCCTTCTCTTTCCCCAGCATCTCGTCCGCGCGCACCATCGCCAGCTTGATGATGTCCGCCTGCGTCCCCTGCAGGGGGGCATTGATGGCCATGCGCTCCGCCTGCGCGCGCACGTACGGGAGCGACGATTTCATCTCCGGGAATTGCCGGCGGCGGCCGAAGAGGGTCTCCGTGTAGCCGTGTTTGCGCGCGAAGCCGCGCGTGCGCTCTAAGTATTCGGCGAGCGTTTTGAATGTGCTGAAATAGTCCTCCAGATACTGATGCGCTTCCGCGGTGGTGCTCCCCAGCTGAGCGCGAAGCGCATTCACGCCCATGCCGTAGAGGATGCCGAAGTTGATGACCTTCGCCCTGCGGCGCATCTCCCGGTCCACGTCCTCCGTGGCGACGTGGAATACTTGCGCCGCAACCTCTTGGTGCACGTCGCGTCCGCTCTTGAATATGTCGCAGAGCTTTTTGTCGCCCGAGAGGATGGCCGCAAGCCGCAATTCCACCTGAGAATAATCCAGCGCCACGAGCGTAAAACCCTTGGTCGCGACGAATGCGTGGCGTATCATGCGGCCGCGCTCGGAGTGGAGCGGTATGTTCTGCAGATTCGGGTTCTGCGATGCCATCCGGCCGGTCGTCGTGCCGGTCTGGACGAACTCGGCGTGCAGGCGGTTATCCGCATCCAAGAGCGGCGGAAGATTATCAATATAGGTGGAGAGCAGTTTCTTCAACTCGCGGTATTCCAAGATGTCGCCCACGATTTTGTGCTCGCCGCGTATTTTCTCCAGTTCGCTTTCGCGCGTGGAGCGTTGCCCTCCCGCCGTCTTCTTCTGCTTCTCGGGAATTATCTTCAGTTCGTCAAACAGTACAACGCCCAGCTGTTGCGGCGAACTGACGTTGAATTCGTGCCCGGCGGCTTTGTAGATGCGCTTCTCTATTTCTTCGAGCTCGGCGCGGTAGGTCGTCGCGAGTTTCCGGAGCACGGCAGGATCGACAAGTACGCCGCGCTCCTCCATTTTCCGTATGACCGGAATGAGCGGCTTCTCTATGTGTTCATATACCTCGCGCACGCGTCCGAGCTCCGCTATTTGCTTCTCAAGCTTGGCGTATGCCGCATCGAATTTGCGCTCTTTCGTAAATGCGAGCAGGTCGTCCAATGACGGCTTTGTGAACTCCGATGAGATGAGCCAGAGCATTGCCTGCGCTTCGGCGAAGCGTGTCGCATCCACCTCCTCCGGTACGAGTTCCGGCGTCTCCCCCGCTTCCGGCTCGTTCTTGAACAGCATCTTGATCCTTTCTTTGAGCGTGCGGAAACCGAACTCATCGCACATTGCGAACATCTTTTGCGCGTCAATAGTTTCGCGCCACGCGCGTTCGGGGAGCGTGAATGCTATCGGTGCATCGAGCCGTATCGTCGCGAGCGACTTCGAGAAACGCGCGTCCTCCTCGTTCTCAAGAACGAGCTGCGCGTACCGCTTCTGGATGTTCGCTTCCTTTGCAACCGCCTCAACTCCTTTTTTCTTAAGGGCTTTGTAAATTTTTTCCAAGTCCCCGTACGTCTGTATCAGTTTCAGCGCGCTCCCCTCTCCAACACCGGGCACTCCCTTTATATTGTCGGACGGGTCGCCCATGATGCCCTTCAGGTCCCGAATAAGCGGCGGTTTGAACCCAAATCGCTCCACGACCGCTTTCTCGTCGTAGAGAATCGTGTCATTGATCCCTTTTTTCAAGGTGAAAACACGCACGCGCTCGTCGTCGACCAGCTGGAGCATATCCATGTCGCCGGAGGCGATAATGACGTCGACGTGTTTCTCAGTCGCGAGCTCGTGCGCGATGGTGCCGAGCAGATCGTCCGCTTCAAATCCCTCCCGTTCATAGAGCGGTATGGAGAATGCCTCAAATACCTTACGCGATTCCTGTATCTGTGATACGAGCGCGTCGTCGGTTTTTGCGCGCGTGCCCTTATATCCTTCGTACGCCTCGTGGCGGATGGTCGGCCCGGCCAGGTCATAACACGCGGCGATGTAGTCTGGTTTCAGATCGGTGATTATCTTGAGGAGCATCGCAACGAGGCCGTACAGAGCTCCCGTCGGTTCTCCTGAAGGCCCCGTGAGTTCCGCGGCGGATAGCGCGTGGTATGCGCGATGAATGATGGCGTGCGTATCCAGGAGGACGATGCGCTCCTTTTCCGTTTTTTTAGCCATAGGAAATGGTGCGGGAACCGTCCGGGTGCGAAGCGAGGGCGATCCTCACCGCCGGCGCGGGAAGCGCGTCCGCCACCTTCTCCGGCCACTCAAGCAGGATGAGGTTATCGGCATCCCGGACCAGTTCGTCAAACCCTAGTGCATTGAGGTCGCTTCCCCTTTCCAAACGATACGCATCAATGTGCACGAGGCGCTTGAACGAAGGCTTCGGCATTCCGTAGTTAAAAGCTTTCTCTTCCGGAAGGAGATATATCTTCTCAAGAACGAAGGTGGGGCTCGTTACGATCTCCTCGATGCCGAGCGCTCGCGCGATCGCTTTGGCGAATGCGGTCTTTCCCGCGCCGAGCTCGCCTGAAAGCGTCACGAGCGTCGCCTGTTCGTGCGGCATGAGCTGGCTCGCGAAGCGGACCGCCTCGGCCTCAAATTCGGAAAGCGTCGCAACTGACTTCTCCATAATGCGGCCATTGTACCGCCGAAAAAGAAAGTGCGCCCGCCTCCGAGGAGACGAGCGCACAAGTTGTTCCTGCTACCACAGCCTCCATTTGTGGCCGGGGCGGCTGGAGTCGTAGGAGTATCCCCCGTAGGCCGGCACACCCCAATAGGGTCCCGACTGGTACCAGATTATGGTCGTCGAGGATTCCGGCGCCCGGCATTCCTTTCGGGGCCCGTTCTGCACCAGTTTTGCCGGGGGAACGCAGACTACGTCGGGCGACGCCTGCGGTTGCGCGGCTGATTCCGACGGCGGCTCATAGCGATACGGCGGCGGCGGCGACCACGGCATCGGAGCCGCGTAGTGCTGGCTCCCGGATGTTGCGCACCCGGCGGCCAGAGTGAGAGCGGAAAGAACGAAAATTGAGCGTAAGTGGCGCATGGCTCCTCCCAGGAAAGTTATCGCCAAAACAGCAGGCGGATTCGGGAAAATGATACCACTATTCAAGCCAATCTGTCAAGTAGCTCCCCCGAGGCGCCGGAGCCAATGGTATGATGCGGCGTATGGATCCCGTTAGAAATCGCGAACGCAAAAACCCCATCGCAGAAAGGGTTCTATCGGGACACCTTAACCAAATGGAAGGCGGCGTGGAGAAAGCCACGTTCGCGTTCTATTTCTAACGGGATGGATCTGCCTTTTGATACCCGGGGGAGCGACCGGAAACTCGCCGAGACCCGCGAAAGCGAAGAGGAGGATGTCGCCCGCATCCTCTCTGAAAAATACGGCATGGGCTATGTCGATCTGTCCCTGAAGGAGGTCGACAATGAAGCGCTCCGCGTCATACCGGAGGAACAGGCGCGCCTCGCCGAGGCGGCGGCATTCGTGAAAACGGCAAAAACGCTCTCGCTCGCCGTCCACAACCCGAACAATCCCGCCCTTGCAAAGCTTGAGGCCGACCTCGCCGAACGCGGCTTCACGCTCCAAAAATTCCTCGT
>JAJZRH010000061.1 GCA_021802795.1 bacterium | reverse complement strand
AAGCGGGTGGCCGACGAGGTTCATAAGTTCGCCGAGTATCTTGTCCTTATCGCCCTCCGGCACGCGCGGGTAGTGCTCCTTTGCGAGCTGGCTTGCGGGCAGGAAGCCCTGGATGCCCTGCCACGAGAGGATGAGTCCGCCCTTGTTCGCTTCCTCCACGACGAGCGAGTACGGCGTTTCGGAGAGGATAGCCGCTTCGGCTTCGCCCCAGATGGCGGCCTGGCGCGCTTCCTTCAAGGACAGCTCGATATAACCCTCGCGTCCGGCGGGGTCCACGACTTTCGCGCTGATGGTGTCGCCCGGATTCGCTTTGCGGAGCACGTCGGCGGCGTTCAGGTACTCGCGGCCGTAGATGAGGCCGGTGCCGAACGGGTGAAGGTCGATGTAGACGCGTCCGCGGTTCATCGCGATGATGGTGCCTTCCACAAGGTCTCCTGCCGACGGAGGGGTCGGAATGGAATCAATAAGACCCGCCATCGGGTGGCCTTCGGAAAGGTGGATGGTCGCCACCGGAGCGGCAACCTTCTTCTCTTCAGACATATATATACAGCGGTGGGGATTTTCGAGAAGGGTACTGAATCCTTTCGGATTTCAGGGTTAACGCCTTCCTAGTTCTCCCGCACGCAACAGGGGGACTATAGCACAGGACCATAAGAAATGAAATGGGGTCACGTAAACTTCTACGTGACCCCGAGTAGGGAATTGCCTTTCCAACCTCGCCAGCGAAGGGCCTGCTGTCGCTCAACGATGAGCCAGTCTTTGGCTAGTTCCTCTCGTTGCGCAGACCGGAGTATTTCGCTTTTTTGCTCATGCGATGGCTCCACTTGCGTCTCATAGCATCCTCCTGTGTTTTTCAGCCGGTTGAAGTTTGGAGAGCCTTCGGTGGCTCCGAAAGCCGGCGCACTTCGATGATGGCTTGAGGTGCACCTGCACGCGACTATAGCAGGGTTGCCGCCATTCTCAACTATCTGCGGGAATGGTTGTGGAGAACATATGAAATGGAAAGCCCCGCGGGTAGCGGGGCTTTTGGTCGGGTCGATAGGGTGGCTATCTTCCGATTCTTTTTGACTCTCAGGTTTTTTCTTGGCGGCCTATTCTTGGCCGCTACTTTTTTGCAGGCTTTAGCTACTGCCCTTGGCCGGCTACTTGTTGGAGCGCGCCAGCGAAGCCGGTTTGCCCGAGTCGATCTGCTTGATGTCGTAGTGGAGGTGCTTGGTTCTCATCGGTCTGCTCCTTTTCAGGTTGGCGTGTGCGAGGCGCGATGCCCCATGGCCGGTGCCCTCAATGAAATCTGAAGCTGAGGAACACCTGCGTGCGAATATAGCACAGCCGTGACTTTTCAGAAGAAGCTTTGCGGGGAGGTGGGGACATTCCGCGCGATAGTGTTTTTCTGCCGAAAAACACTATCGCGCGGGCGAGTTTTATGCTAAAATAGAGGCAATTGTATGGTCATCACCCACCACGGCGGACAGTGCTTCAAGGTGACGTTCGGCGATCTGACGCTCGTCTTTGATCCCATAGCCAAAGGCGCCTCGCTCCCGGCGGCGCGCTTCGGCGCGGACATCGCGCTTGTCTCGCGCGACCATGCGGATATGAACGGCGTTGACGAAGTGACCTATGGCGAGAAGGTGCCGTTCGCCGTCACGGGTCCCGGCGAATACGAGCGGCAGGGCATTGTCATCCAGGGATTTCTTTCAAAGAGCAAGTACGGATTGGCGAAGAGCCAGACGGAGGCGGTGAATACTATATATAGCGTAGAGCTGGAGGATATGACGCTCGTCCATCTCGGCGCACTCGCCGACGCCGAGCTCTCCAAAGAGGCGCGCGAAGGGTTGGATGAGATAGACGTGCTTTTTGTTCCGGTGGGCGGCGACGGCGTGCTCTCACCCGCAAAGGCGCACGAGCTCGCGGTGTCGCTCGAGCCGAAGATCATCATTCCGATGCACTGGAGCGGCATGGGGCAACCGAAGGCGCTCGAGGCGTTCCTCAAAGAAGCCGGGAACGGGAGCGAGAAGGTGGACAAGCTGACCCTGAAGAAGAAGGACCTTGTCGGCCGTGATGGGAGTATAATCGTGGTAACGCCATAACCCTATGAAAACCGTCTTTGAACACATTGAGTACGTGAAGGGCCAGCCGCATCACATTCGCAAGCGGGTCGCTTTTTCCGCGGCTGCGGGCGTCACGGCGCTCATTGCGCTCACCTGGCTTGGCGGTTCATTTGCCACGGGCGCGTTCGCGATACGCAGCGGGAATCCTTCCGCCGAACAGCCGACCGCCGCGGCCGCAAGCAACGACACGAACAACAGCCTCGCGGGCGCCGCCGCGGCTTTGCCGCCGTCTTCGGGAAACGTGCCGGCGCACATTGAGATAGTGGACACTACAGCCGCCGCCGCGCCGAGCCAGAAGCAGGCGGAGCAGACCGTCATCCCGTTCTAACTTTTAATAAACCATCATGGCGCGCGGTAAAGAAGACCAGGAGAAAGGCGCGGCGACGGAGGTCGCCGCAAACGTTATCAATCAGCCCATTGTGGCGGAGATGCGCACGTCGTACCTGGACTATGCCATGTCCGTTATCACTGCGCGCGCCCTGCCGGATGTGCGTGACGGCCTCAAGCCGGTGCACCGCCGCATCCTCTACGCGATGCGCGACATGGGGCTCACGCCGAATGTGAAGTTCCGCAAGTCGGCCACCGTGGTCGGCGAAGTGCTCGGCAAATACCACCCGCACGGCGACGTCGCCGTCTATGACTCTATGGCGAAGATGGCGCAGGAATTCTCCTACCGCTATCCGCTTGTGCTCGGCCAGGGCAACTTCGGAAGCATCGACGGTGACAGTCCGGCGGCCATGCGTTACACCGAGGCGAAGATGTCGCGCGTCGCCGACGCTTTGCTC
>JAJZRH010000060.1 GCA_021802795.1 bacterium | reverse complement strand
CGCACAAGGTCAGGCAGGCGATAGGCGAGGCGGGCGGCGGGAAGGTCGGGAATTATTCATTCTGTAGTTTCAGCGTGCGCGGCACGGGGCGATTCCTGCCCGGCGAGGGCGCGCACCCAGCTATTGGTGAAGTAGGGAAGCCGGAAGAAGTGGAGGAGGAGCGCATAGAGGTGAATTGCGCCGATGAACTCGTCGCGGACGTTGTGTCCGCCATCCGCCGCGCCCACCCCTACGAAGAACCCGCGATAGATGTCTATTCGTTAATGGTGTGATAGCATCCCGGTGGTTCAGAGGAGGGAACGATGCCGGCCTTTCTCCTATCAGGGTGTTCTCCGGATAAGCACTCTGTGTAGAACCATTGGCTGTCGTAAGGGAGTTGGTGGAGCGTCCGCCCCGTCTGCAACGCGATCCGGGCCGCGCTCTCGTACACGGTGAATGCCGCATCAACAAAGCTCAGCAGGGCATTTCTTGCGACTAACGGTTCGGTCGGGGGCTTCCTATAGCTCCGATCGGACCGTTTTCATTTTGTATTGCGCGGGGAGGATTTAGGAGTAGTATCTCGCCTGGGGACAAATCTCACGGGAGAGCGCCATGAACGGGTCGTACCTTACGATGATAGCGGAAAAGGTGCTCTGCGAAGAGGACCAATTCCGCGTGGGTCTGCTGATGAAGCAGAAGAGGATTGAAGAAGCAAAAAGCCGCGTGCTTGAGGGAATTGACGCCAGCTACTGGGACTGGCACCTCTCCTTCGCGGAAGCGGCGGAGTTCTACAATCTGCTTGACCTTCCGCCGGCGCGGGCTGCTCGGTTCCCGCAACGGCACAATAGGGCTTTTTTCTAACGGCCGCCCCCAAAGGAGGGCGGCCTGACTGCTTCCGGGGTATTAATTACGCTCCGTACAATTTCCACACGAATTTGCAAATAGTGAAGAGGCGCGGTAACATCAGGTCTGCTTGTTATCGGGAGATAGAGGAGATGCGAAAGTCCTTGGTTGATAGGGAAGCCAGCTTTTTGAGGAATCTCGGCAAAAGACTGCTGGATGTCACGGACAGGGCGGAGTTCGAGCGGCTGCTTGACGATGTCAGTCATGCGCGCGCAAAGATGTTCCTGGGCATCAAACTGCAGGAGCTGATCAATGCGCCGAGTACCGCTCCTCGGCGAGTCGGGGAGCTGGAAGCGGTTCTCCGGAGCATCAGCGCGCAATCTGCTTATCCGTGATCGCGGAGCGCCGTCGGAGAAAGGCCGTCCCTTCGGGGACGGCCGATGTTTTTATGCTGTGTTGATTGCGCGGCCCGCTGCGGGCCGCGCGTGCTATTTTAATGATATGAGCGCTTCGTTCAGCAATCCGCGCGAGAACGTACTGCAACTGGGTTTGCGCGAGGGGATGAAAGTCGGCGACTTCGGCGCCGGCTCGGGGCATTATGCGCGCGCCGCCGCCGCGGTCGTGGGGCACAGCGGAAAAGTGTATGCGATAGACGTGCAGGAAGACATCCTAAAGCACCTGAAGCTGAACACGCACGAACTCCATCAGCGCATCATCGAGACGGTCTGGGGCGACATCGAGAAGCCGGGCGGCACGCACCTGCGCGATGCAACGCTCGACGCCGTCATACTCGCCAACGTCTTGTTCCAGGTGGAGAACCGCTTCGGGCTCCTTGGCGAAATGAAGCGCGTGCTCAAGCCCGGCGGCAAGCTCCTGGTGGTGGACTGGGCGGGCAGTTACGGCGGCATGGGCCCCACGCCCGCGAAGGTGGTGACCGAGCACGACGCCGAGGCGTTCTTCATCAACGGCGGTTTCCATAAGGTGAAGTCGTTCCGCGCGGGGCCGCACCACTACGGCATCGTCTTCAATTCGCCCTAATTTATGAAAATCTCTCTTTTCCAGGGCATCCTGTTCGGCGCTTTCGGCCTTGCCGCGCTCATCGGCCTTTTCGTTTTTGCGACGCATACGGGCACGACGACCCAGAACGCCGTCGGCCCGGTCGTCATCTGGGGCACTCTGCCAAAAGATGACATCCAGGCCGCGCTCACCGCGGCCGGCCAGACCGACGCGACGCTCAAGAGTGTTTCCTATGTGCAAAAGGATCCCGCGACGCTCCCGGCCGACCTTGCTTCCGCCATAGCGACGGGCGGCGCGCCCGATCTGGTCCTCTCTTCGCAGGAACAGCTCCGCGCGCTCGGTAAGTTCATCGCACCGGTGCCGCTCGCCACCCTCTCCGCGCGCGCGTTCACGAGCGCCTTCATTGAAGAGGGCGGCATCTTCACTGCGCCCGCCGGCAGCGGGTACTTCGGCATACCGTTCCTGGTCGACCCGCTCGTTCTTTTCACCAATCGCTCCATTCTCTCAAGTAGCGGCGTCGCCAGGCCTCCGACCACCTGGGAGGCGCTCACCGGGCTTGTGCCCCGGGTCGCCCAGATGACGCCTTCGCGCCAGATAATCCGCGGCCTCATCGCGCTCGGGACTTACGACAACGTGCACAATGCGCGCGGCATACTCTCCGCGCTCTTCCTGCAGACCGGCGTGCCCGTCTCCGGCTATTCCGCCGGCGGCACGCTCACGGCAAATCTCGGCGGCTCAAGCGCCGGTTCGCCCGGCCAGGCGGTGCTCGGCTTCTACACGCAGTTCACTGACCCGTCGAAAGTCTCGTATACCTGGAATGCGTCTCTGCAGGATTCGCAACAGGCGTTCCTCGCCGGCGACCTGGCGCTGTATATCGGCTACGCATCCGAAGCGCGATACCTGCGCGCCGCGAACCCGAACCTGGATTTCGATATCGCACCCCTGCCGCAACCGGCGACCGCAACCTTGAAGAGTACCTATGGGCTAGTCTATGCGCTCATGATCCCGCGCGGTGCGAAGAATTCCGCCGGCGCATATCAGGCCGCGGTGCTCCTCACCAATTCAGCGGAACAAGCCGCCGCGGCCGCGGCAACGGGGCTTGCGCCCGCGGCTTTGAGCCAGC
>JAJZRH010000003.1 GCA_021802795.1 bacterium | reverse complement strand
TCGCCGCGGTACCAGACCGGGATGCGGTGGCCGTACCAGATCTGGCGGCTAATGCACCAATCGCGCAAGTTCTCTATCCAATGGAAATACGTCTTATCAAAATGCTCGGGGATCATTTTGATAGCGCCGGAGCGTACCGACTCAAGCATCAGCTCTTTGAGCGATTTCCCGCGCCCGGGGACTTCTTTATTTACGTCGACCCACCACTGTAGTTTTGGCAGAGGTTCCACAATGCCGCCGGTGCGTTCGGCGGTCGCGATGTTCTGCTTGATGTCCTCTTCTTTTTCGAGCAGCCCTTCGTCCCGGAGCCACTCAACAACTGCGTCGCGCGCGTCGGTCGTTTTAAGGCCGGAGAGCCGCCCGGGCACGGCCATCTTTGCGTACTCGTTGATGACGACGACTTCGTGCGAGAGTTCGTGCCGATCAGCGATCTCCCAGTCTACGTTGCTATGGGCAGGAGTAAGGCCGACCGCGCCCGTGCCGAACGCCGGGTCCACCGCTTTGTCGGCGACGATTTTTATATGGATCGGAACATCGCAGAAGACCGCGTCGTATTCTTTGCCGACAAATTCTTTGTAACGCGCGTCATCCGGGTGCACGGCGACGCCGACGTCTCCCACCTTTGTCTCGGGACGCGTGGTCGCGACCGGTATAGGGAAGTCTTTGCTGTAGCGGAAGGTATAGAGCTTTGCCGCACGCTCCTCGTAGACTATTTCGTCGTCCGAGATCGTGGTCTGGCCTTTCGGGTCCCAGTTCACGATGCGCAGACCGCGATAGATGAGACCGGCGTCATACATATCCTTAAATACTTTGCGGACGGCGCGGTTGCGCGTTTCATCCAGCGTGAATGCTTCGCGCGACCAGTCCAAGGACGCGCCCATCGTCTTCATCTGCTTCACGATGGTATCGTGGCTCGCCGCGGCGAACGCTTCAATGCGCTTCAGCATTTCTTCGCGGCCGAGGTCGTGGCGACTCTTTCCCTCGTCTTTTTTTATCTGTTTCTCCACGACCGACTGCGTCGCGATGGCCGCGTGGTCGGTACCCGGCAGCCAGAGCGTGCGGAAGCCGCGCATGCGCTTGAAGCGGACGAAGACATCCTCCACGGCGAGCATGAGCGCGTGGCCCATGTGGAGGCGGCCGGTGACGTTCGGCGGCGGGAGCACGATGGAGTATGCCGGTGCGTCCGCGCGCGTGGTGCCCTGCTTCACGCACTCGTCCGGGTTAAACAGGCCGCTCTTTTCCCACTCGGCATAGAGGCGCGATTCGGTCGCGCCTGCGTCGTATGGCTTTAGGAATTTCTCGTCCATTGCCTAGAAATATAGCAAAAATAAGGGGGTTTCGCCCGCTTTATGAGGCGAGCGAGCGGTTGCCTTTTGCACTCACGTCGGCGGCAAAATCCTGTCGCCGGGCGCGGTAGAACCCGGCGAGCGCTATCATGATGGCATTATCGGTGGTGAGGGAGGCGGCGGGGATGCGGAGCGCAATGTGCGGATGCTCGGATTTCATCTTGTGCGCAAATTCGCGGCGGATGTGCGTGTTGGCCGAGACGCCGCCGCCGAGCACAAGCGTCTGCGCGCCGGTATCCTCAAGCGCGCGCGCCGATTTCTTCCACAGTACCTCGGCGACGGCATCCTCAAATTCGCGCGCCAGGTGCTGGCGTTCGCGCGCGGTGATGTCCGTGCGCGTCTTGAGCAAATTCAGCACCGCCGTTTTGAGCCCGGCGAATGAGAAGTCACAGGTCGCGTCGTGGAGCATCGGCCGCGGGAGCGTGAACTCGGATGCCTCGCCCGCCTCGCGCAATTCTTCGGCGAGCTTTGAAATTTCCGGACCGCCCGGGTAGGGGAGGGAGAGCATGCGCGCGACTTTATCGAACGCTTCGCCCGCGGCGTCGTCGCGCGTTTGCCCGATGAGCGTGTAGGAGAGCCACTCCTTCATTAGCACGAGTTCGGTGTGGCCGCCGGAAATGAGAAGCGCCAGAATTGGAAATTGTAAATTAGAAATTGAAAATTCCTCGCCGCGCTTCTCTTCCGAAAGAAGGGCGGCGAGGATGTGGCCTTCCATGTGGTTCACCGCGACGAGCGGCTTGTCCCAGAGGAGTGCGAGCGCTTTGGCGAAATTGATGCCGACCCAGAGCGCCGGTTCCAGCCCGGGTCCGGCGGTAACCGCAATGGCGTCTATCGCCGGTGCTTCGCACTCGGAAACAAATTCCAAGAACTGTTCCTCCAGCCCCGGCTCGCGCTCAAGGAGCTTCACGATTTTTTCGCGCGTTTCTTCCGGTATCGCCTGCGTATCCTCACGCAGGAGTTCCGCTTCTTCGAGCGCGGCTTCCAAGATGGGAACCAGATTCTTCGCATGCTCGCGTTTGGCGAGGGCGGGGAAGACACCGCCGTATTCTTTGTGTATCTCTATCTGTGAAAGGAGCGCGTTCCCGAGCACGCGGAACCGCGCGGACTTCTCATCGCCCTCCGCCTCCACTATCGCTATCGCGGTCTCGTCGCAGCTGGTCTCAATCGCGAGTATTTTCATACCCATTAACCCTCTATTTCTTTCCACGGCATCTCACTGTTATTTGGGACGAAGAAACCAGCAGAGCCGGGGTGTCCGCCGCCCCCGTATTTTGCGGCTATCTTGGAAACGTCTACGCTCCCGTCACTGCGGAGAGATACGCCGAAGCCGTTCGGATGCGCGGTTGCTACGATGGCGAATGGCGGAAGCTTGTGATACAGCAGATTGCCGACATAGGAACGCATCGTCTGCGCAGGATGCGTCGCGACGAACAAGACCTCATATCCTTCGAAAGAAACTTTTTTCGCCCGCTCAGCCGACATGTTTGCAAGTGCATTGAAAAATTCGGTATACGCGGCGGCTTTTTTCAACAGTTCGGGGCGTGCGGCATCGTCGTCGAGTTCGCGCGCAAAGGCGTCCCATGCTTCAAATTCTGTCGGTAGCACAAGAAGATACGAAAATATATCTCGCGTGCCGGGAAGCGCGTACCGATACAAATCGCCATCCTCAAGGTGGCGTATGAGGCGCGGCAAGGGCGCATCCGGATGAAAATACGCCCAGGATATCGATGCGCCGGAACGATCCCCGTCATACACATGTTCCGGGGTGCTCTCAACGAATTTCCGGACGCTTTCATGATGGTCAAGCACCACGAATCTCTTGGTTATGCGAGCGAGCATATCCATCTGCTCCTGTGTCTCGTAGGAGAAATCAAGAAGATAGACCTCGCGCTCTTCAAGCCCTTTCGGCGGCGGATCACCGTGGTCGACGGGAATGTATTCAGCCGAGTCGCCGAATTTCTTCCACGCGGCATACGCCGCGCCGAAGCCGTCCGGGCACTTCCCGTGGTAGAGCACGACGATCTGTTTGTCCGTCATTTCCCGATTATCGCACAAAGCCCGACACACTGTCCGTAGTGTGACGGGCAAAGCGCACATAGATACCCGCGGGGATGACTCGCTCGCCCGACGTTTCCTGTATGAAAAGTTCGCCGCACTCGCCGCCGGTCGCGCCGAAGGTGCTCTCAACAGCCTGTGCAAAGGCACGCGGGGCGTAACCGGCGGCGTAGCCGTTTACAAGGAAAAACGAACCTGGCTTGTCCGAGAAAATCTCTTTGAGCGCTTCAAGCAGTTTCGGCAGGTCTTCTTCTATCTTCCACACCTCGCCTTTGGCGCCGCGGCCAAACGCGGGCGGGTCCAGGATGATGCCCTCGTATTTCGCGCCGCGGCGTGCTTCACGCTTCGCGAAGGCGAGCGCATCGTCCAGTATCCAGCGGATGCTCTCCTCGGACACGCCGGAAGCCCGCGCATTTTCATGCGCCCAATCAAGCGACTGCTTGGACGCATCCACATGGGTCACGAACGCACCAGCCTGCGCGGCAACCACCGATGCGATGCCGGTGTAGCCGAACAGATTCAATACCTGCGGCTTCTCAAGTTTCGAGATTTGTTCCGCGCTCCACTCCCAATTCGGCGCCTGTTCGGGGAAGATGCCCGTGTGCTTGAAACCGGTGAGGCGCGCAAGCGCCTTTGTATCCTTCCATGCGACCGGCCACGACTCGGGTACCGGTTTCATTGCCGTCCACGCGCCTTTTTTATCGCGGAAGGCGAACTCGGCGTGCGCCGTGTTCCAGAGTTCGGGCTTTTGCTTTTTCCACAACGCTTGCGTTTCAGGACGCGCGACAACAACGGCGCCGAAGCGCTCCAATTTCATATTGTCGCCCGAGTCCAGGAGCTCGTAGTCGCTCCACGGGGTTGCAGTCAGATGCCGGTCGAATCTCATAGGAACTCGGGATGCTTTTTTGACCACTCATAAAACACGACCGCGGCGGAGACGGCGGCATTCAGGGATTCAGTACGCGGATGCATAGGAATGGAGAGCGTGACGTCGCACGCGGCAAGCGTCTTCTCGCGGATGCCGGCTCCTTCATTCCCGACGACGAATGCCGCAGGCGCGTCAAAGGCGTCCGTGCCGAGCGCCGCTTTCCCGTCCATGGCGAGGCCGTACGTCCAGAATCCTTTTTCTTTCAGTACGCCGAGCGCGTGGTTCACATTGCCGATGGATACGAGCGGGATGCGGAACGCCATGCCCGCGGAAGTTTTTACGACCGCGCCGGTGATGCCCGCCTGGTTGTGTTCGGGAATGAGGACGGCCGAAAGGCCGAACGCGGCGGCGCTGCGGATGATGGCGCCCACATTGTGCGGGTCTTGCACCTCGCCGAGCACGGCGACAGCCGGGTTCTTCGTCGTGTCCAGCGTCGCAAGGAAATCGTCGAACGAAACGAGCAGGGAAGCGGGATTCATCACGGCGATGACACCCTGGTGCGCGGTATCGCGCCCCACGAGCTCCTTCCCGGAGCCTTTCGCGAGCGGGGAGACGGGGATCTCATGCTTCTCAAGAAGCTTGCGGAGGTCGGTATCTCTCAGGTCGGCGGCGAGGAAGACTTTGCGGATGACCTTCGGCGTGTTTTGGAGCGCCTCCATGAGGGCGTGCTTGCCGTATATATAGACCTTGCCGCCGGCGGCTTTGCCGCCGCGCGCGTGCCGCTCCTCGCGTTTGTCATGCCGTTTTGGTCGCATTGAAAATAGTTATAACACAAAATCACCCAGTAGGCGATTCTGCTGAATCGAGAGTGTGACCTCACGGGGACCGCGATTACGCGTATCGACCCTTACAGGGTCAGTACACCTTGCGGATTTTCTGTTCACTCCGTTCCATAAAATGCTCACAAGGTCTTCGATTCCCCGACGCAAAGCCTCCCAGGCTTTGCTTGAGGTCACAACGCACAAAGCCGCCACAAAGGCGGCTCAATGCGGTGCGCTGTGACCTCACGGGGAATCGAACCCCGATTTACGCCGTGAAAGGGCGCTGTCCTAGCCGTTAGACGATGAGGCCGTACTGAAACCTTACCATTTTCGCTCTAAAATGCTAGAATCGCGGGACACGGAGAGGTGGCTGAGTGGATGAAAAGCGACTGCTCGCTTTTCATCCGGTGCCGAAAGGCACGCGCCGATGTCGCGGAGCGACAGGCGCGAGGAGGACGAACTCGTTCGACCCCAGCCACCTCGACCGTAAACGGAGAGGTGGCTGAGTGGTCGAAAGCGCTTGACTCGAAATCAAGTGTGCTCGAAAGGGTACCGTGGGTTCGAATCCCACCCTCTCCGCAAGAATGGTATAGTCCCAAACAAGCGCGGTTAGCTCAGTTGGTAGAGCATCTCATTGACGTTGAGAGGGTCAGGGGTTCGAGTCCCTTACCGCGCACAGGAAGCGAAAAGCCAGACGGATTCCGTCTGGCTTTTCGCTTTTTGGCCGGTAACGGGCTCGAAAGCCGGAGGGCGTCGGCCCGAGGCGGGGTCGCGCAAAAATCCAGCAGGATTTTATGTGTGACCGAGTCCCTCACCGCGCACAAAACGGAAGGGCGGAATCCCGCCATCCGAAGCGGTGTATACTGACCAAAAGTCATGTCGGTCGATTTCATCACGCAGGTCATTTTGCAGTATCGCTACTGGATACTCGTTCCGCTGTCGCTTGTCGAGGGTCCCGTGGTCGCATTTGTCGCAGGGACGCTCGCGGCGCTCGGCTATTTCAATATGTATTTCCTCGCGGCGCTTTTCTTCGTTCGCGACGTGGGGCTCGACGGCGTGTATTACGCCATCGGGCACTTCGGCGCCAAAACCGCGTTCGTTCAGCGCATGCTCGCGAAAATCGGCATCACGCCGGATCACCTCGAGCAAGTGCGCATCATCTGGGAGAAAAAGCCGTTTTGGACGATGTTCATCGGCAAGCTCTCCTATGGCATTGCGTCGGCCTTCATCGTCGTCGCCGGAACGGTCCGAATGCCGCTTTCCAAGTTCTTCAAGTACGGCAGTATCGTCGCCGTGCTCCAGTACGGCACGCTCCTCTTTGCCGGCTACTACCTCGGGGCCTCGGTCGGCGGGAGCGTGGTGCGCATCCTGGAGAATGTGCAGTACGTCATCGCCTTCGCCGCCCTGGTCATCACCGGTTATTACCTCTTCACCTGGTACATGCGCCGCAAGTTCCTTAAGGAGGAACAGGCGATAGAAGACGGGCCGGCCGACGGGGGAGAGCGGGTATGAACCCCGTTAGAAATGACGAACAGACCGCACGGGAGGAGAATATGACTACCACTCGCCAAAATCCTATTTCTAACGGGGTGAAAAAGATATTGCTCGTGACGGACGCCTGGGCGCCGCAGATAAACGGCGTCGTGCGCGTGCAGGACGCGCACATCAAAACGCTCAAGGCGCGCGGGTATGAAATCACGGTCATTGAACCGAGCCAGTTCCGGACCGTGCCGCTCCCGTTCTATCCGCAGATACGGCTCGCGCTCTTTGCGCGCCGCCGTGTCGGGCGGATGCTGCGTGAGCAAAAGCCGGACGCAGTGCACCTCATGACCGAGGGCCCCTTGGGCTGGGCGGCGCGCTCCGCATGCCGCAGGCAGGGGATACCGTTCACCACGTGGTACCACACGCACCTCCAGCTCTATGTGAATGTGCGCCTGCGCGGGCTCCTGCGCCCTATCAACGCGCTTCTGCGCCGTTTCCATGGCGCCGCCGTCCGCACGATAGTCTCCACCGCAAGCCTTAAAAGGGAACTGGAATCAATGGGATTCAGAAATGTGGTCATCGTGCCGCTTGGAGTAGACACCGAGCTTTTCAAACGCAACCCCGCGCCGCCGCTCTCGCCCCTGCCGAAGCCGGTCTTTGTGTACTTCAGCCGCTTGGATCCGGAGAAGAGTCCCGGGGAGTTCCTCAAACTGGATCTGCCCGGCACCAAGCTTGTCATCGGGGACAGCGTCGACCGGCCGCGATTGGAAGCGCTCTACGGCGATAAAAACAAATTCGTAGGATTCAAACGCGGGCAAGAACTCGTGGATTGGCTCTCGCTTGCCGACGTGTTCGTGTTCCCTTCAAGGACCGAGACGTTCGGCCTCGTTGTCGTGGAGGCGCTCGCGTGCGGCCTGCCGGTCGCCGCGCACGACGTGATGGGTCCGCGCGACAGCGTCACACACGGGAAGGACGGATATCTGGGCGACGATCTGCGCGAAGCGGCGCTCAAGTGCCTGGACCTCTCACCGGCGGACTGCCGCGCCAAGGCGGAAACGTATTCATGGGAACGCTCGACGGACGCGTTCGTAGAGAACCTTTCTTTCATCCAGTAAAACAATTCAGCCCGTCGCGTTTCCGCGACGGGCTGATACCGGTTTGGTGCGCCTCACCAAGCCAGTTTGACGATCGTGCTCACCACGACCAGAGCGTCTCCTCCGACGATGAAACCCATCGGCGTCTTTTCTCCCGCAAACAGGTGCGGGCACCACACCAAGAAGTACCGTTTGTCGAGCCAGTCGAGCGTGAGATGGTTCGCCACCGGCACGTAGAGGAACAGGAGCGCCCCGACGACGAGGACATCCGGCACGGTTGCCCTGGTACAGAAGAAAAAGAGGCCCAGAGCAGCGTAGACGGCGCCGCCGTACAGGAAGAACAGCACGCCCGCAAGCGACAGCGGATGGGACAGGCCGTCGTCATATTCCCCGTGTTGGTACACGAGGAAATAAGACAGCCAGCTTACCGCCATTCCGGCGAGGAGCGCCACGGTCACGTCCCTCGTGCTCCATTGGTCCGCGTACGCCCCGATGATGTACAGAGCCGCGGACAGGAACACGAGGTTCACCCATATCGCCCCATTCGCAGCTCCCGGGAGCCAGACCTTTCCGCTCATCTGGGAAGGGAGGAACTTTCCGTCAAGAAGCATGACGGCTATCACCAGGAGCATAGAGAATATGCTCCAGCGCGCCAGTAGTACTCCGGTTTCCATACGCACCTCGCTTTCATGGTTGAGCCGCTTCCGCGGCGAAAAATGACCAGTTACCAGGCCATAAAGTAACGATTTTATGCCAAGAAGTCAAATACTCTCGTTGACGGAAGTAAATATTCTGGTATATATGAAGACTGGTCAATTCACCACTGCTCTTTGTCTAAAGGGCGCCAACACAAGGAAGGGGGAAGGCTATGGAACCGGTCCGCAAGACTTTCTGGATACTCACTCTGGCCGTGGCGATGTTTTTGGACATCACTGTGCTGTTGCCCGTCTGGGCTTTCATGAGATTCAATTTCCACATCGCGGTGGCGGTGGCAATATTCCTCGCGCTCGTCATCGCGCCGCTTACGGCGTGGCTGACGATTCAGCGACTCATCCTGGACAGTAACGGGAATTACCACGGATGGGAACTGGACAAGTTCACCGACTGGGGCAAGAAGGCGATGCTTTGGGGCAATCCGATCGGTTGGCTTATCCTGGGCATCATCTGGGTCGTCCTGAAAGCGGCGAAGCGCTGGCCGAGAAGCTTCGGCTTGTTCCTCGCTTGCTTCCTGTGATCGGTCTCAATCGCCGAACTGAAAAACGCCGAACGTTTTTCAGTTCGGCGGTTTTCTTTTTATCAGCGCACGACTGACCACTCCTTGTATGCGGCTTTATTGCGGAGCGCGACGGAGATGCCGTTCTTTATCCAAATGCCGTAGGTGGTGAGCCAGCCGAGCTTGTGCGGGCGCCGGAGCGAATGCCGCACGCACAGCTTAGAGTAGGAGAGCGTGCGTCCGTGCGCAGCGATCTGACGGAAGACCTCGTTGTCCTCTCCCGCAGCAAGCTTCTCGTGGTAGCCGCCGATCCTCCGGAAAGATTCCCGGTGTATCATTTGGAATTCACCGGAGGCGTTCCCCGAATGGAACACGTTATTGGAAATGATGTAGAACCAGTTGAGCGGAGCGCAGAAAAATGCATCAACCCATGAATGGTTTTCCGGCCACGGTTTGAGCGGGACCGTCATCGCCAGAAGCCTTTTATTGCCGTCAAATGCGCGGAGCATTTCTTCAAAAAATTCCTGAGGTTCCGGTACGAGCACGTCCGCGTCAATGAAGACAAGGAATTCGCCCGTCGCAAGCGCCGCACCCGCGTTCTTCGCCTGGCCGAAGGTTTGCCGATGCGGATGAGTCCAGACGGTTATCTTGTCGGTGTACCGGCGGGCGATATCCAGCGTCCCATCCGTGCTCCCGCCGTCGGTGATGATGATTTCGTGCGGAAGCGTGAGACTCTTCAGATTCTCCAGCGTGCGTTCCAGAAACCGTTCTTCCCGAAGAGTGGGGATGATAATTGAAATGCGCGGCGCGTGCGTCATGCCGTCCTAGTGTTTCTTGACCCAGAGGTAGATGTCCTCGAGCGCCTTCACGCCGTCGCCGGCGGCGATATTGTTCTGGTGGTAGAGCTCATCGGTGCAGTCGCCCGCGGCCCAGATGCCTTCCGTGCTCGTGCGCTGGTTGTGCGGGTCGGTCTTGATGCGCTTCACTTCGTCCAGTTCCACGAGCCCCGCGGCGAACCCCGTGTTCGGGAGGACGCCCGCTTCCACAAAGACGCCCGTGACCGGAAGTTCTTTTATTTCGTCCGTATTTTTGTCTTTGTATTTGAGGCCGGTCACGAACTGCTCGCCCATGACTTCCGTCGGTTCGGTGTTGGGGAGGATGCGCATATTCGGATGCTCCCGCGCTTTCTCTATCGTCACCGCGTCCGCCTTGAACTCCTTGTGGCGGTGGAGCAGGGTGACGGACTTCGCGTAGGCGAGGAGTTGAAGCGCCGTCTCAAAGCCGGCATTGCCGCCGCCGATGACCGCCACATCCATATCCGCGAACAAGGGGCCGTCGCAAGAAGCGCAGTAGGTGACGCCCTTGTTCTCAAATTTCTCCGCGCCGGGGACGTCGAGTTTGCGGCGGCCGGCGCCGGAGACGATGAGCACCGTCCTGCCGGTGTACGCGTCCCCGCCCTTCGTCGTTGCGACGAACCCCTCGGCGGTCTTCGCAAGCGACTCCACGCGCTCATGAAGTACGACTCGGACGATGTCGCTTTTTACCGCATCCAAGTGCGCGCGGAACATCTTGGCGAGTTCCTGCCCGTGCACTTTCGGCGAGCCGATCCAATTTTCAATGCCCTCCGATACGGTGGACTGGCCGCCGATCTCTTCCGTGATGAGGACGGTCTGCAAATGTTTGCGCGCCGCGTAAATGGCGGCGGCGATTCCGGCGGGCCCGCCGCCGATGATGATAAGGTCGTACATGGGACAAGTATAAAGTATAAAGTATAGAAGGGGAACTATACCTCAAGACGAACGACGCGGCGCTTTCAGCGCCGCGTCCCTTTATACCTTATACTTTCGCCTTTATACTTTTCCGCTACTTCTTGTGTCTGCGCAAAAATGCCGGTATCGCGCCCCAGGCCTCGTCGTCTTCCGGAGCGGGAGCCACTTCTTCGCGCTTGTGCGGCGTGGCGGTGACGATAGGTTCTTCCTTCTCGGCAACCGGCGTCGGCGCTTCTTCGGCGGCGTGCTTGCCTTTTGGTTTCTCTTCCTCCGGCTTCTCTTCGCGCTTGAGTATCTCATGGTAAATGCGACCGCGTTCTTCATCGCGCCGTTCGGCGGGCATGGCGAACAAGGAACGCTCGGGGCCGGTGTGCACATGCGGGGACGTATCGGGGAAGCCGGTCGCGATAACGATGATGCGGATCTGTCCCTTCTTGAGCTTCTCGTCCTTCATCATGCCGAATATGATCTTTGCGTTCTTGTCCACGGACTCGTTGATGACCTTTGCGGCCTCCTGCACCTCCATGATGCCCAGGTCGTCCGAGCCCGCGACGACGAAGAGGATGCCCTTCGCGCCGCTGATGGAGACGTCGAGAAGCGGGGAATTGACCGCCATCTGCGCGGCTTCCTTCGCGCGCTGGTCGCCTTCGGCGATGCCGATGCCCATGAGCGCGGGGCCGGCGCCTTCCATAATGGCCTTGATGTCGTTGAAGTCGGTATTGATGTCGCCCGGGGTGGTGATGATGTCGGAGACGCCTTCCACCGCCTGGCGCAGTATTTCATCGCACATCGCGAAGGCGCTCTTGGCCGAGGTCTGCATATCCACGACGGAGAGGAGCTTGTCGTTGGGGATGACGATGAAGGCATCCACTTCCTTTTTAAGCTCGGCGAGTCCGCGCTCGGCGATGTCCTTGCGGTGTGCGCCCTCAAAGGAGAACGGCTTGGTGACCACCGCGATGACGAGTGCGCCGACTTCCTTCGCTATCTTCGCAACGATAGCCGAGGCGCCGGTGCCCGTGCCGCCGCCCATGCCGCAAGTGATGAACACCATGTCGCTACCGGAGAGCGCTTCCTGAATTTCCTGGCGCGTCTCTTCCGCCGCGCGGCGTCCGAGCTCCGGATTCATGCCGGTGCCGAGCCCGCGCGTGAGGTTCTTGCCGATGTGTATCTTGCGCTTGGCGAGAGAACGATGGAGGTCCTGCGCGTCGGAGTTCACGGCGATGAATTCCACGCCGCGCACCTTCGACTCGATCATGTGATTGATCGCGTTCTTACCTGAACCGCCGACTCCGACGACGCGGATGCGTGCGAACGTCTCGATCTCCGGTTCAATGCGCTTTGACATAGGTAAGGCTTATTGATTAATTCCCGTCATACTAACAGACGCAGACAATATGCAAATATTGACAATTAACGGATGCGAATTGCCGTCTAGGGCAAAAATTGCTGGAAGAGCTTCCCGAAGTAGGCGCCGAGGCTCTTTTTTGGCGCATTTGTGTCGCCGGTGAGCCCCCAGAGCGCAAGGCCGTAGCTGACCGCCCAGGTGGCGTCGCGTATTTTAGTATCGGCGGAGAGGCGGAATTCCGCGAGCCGGGCGGGGAGCTTCAGCGAGCCCTTTGCGATGTCGCTGATGGAGCCCACGCCTGCGCCGCCGCCGCTGATGATGATGCCGGCGGGTAGGGGGCCGCGGCGGCCGAGCGACTTCAGGTGCTTGTCGATGAGCGCGAACATCGCGTTCAATCGGCCGACGATGAAGTCGTCCACTTTCTTGCGCGGATACATGGCTCCGGAGAGGCGGCCGAGCTTTACGCGCTCGGCTTCTTCAAGCGAGATGCGGAAACCGAGCGCGATGTCGTCGGTGATGTGGCTACTGCCCATCGGAAATACTTTTACGGAAACGGGGATGCCCTCGTCATATACAACTATGGAAATGGTTTCGGCGCCGATGTTCGCCAGTACGCAGCCCTTCATCTTCTGATCGCCCTCAAGGAGGACATAGGAACCGGCCAAGGGCGAGGCCATCTGGTCGATGACTTCGATGCCGGCGTCTTCAACCGCGGCGGCGAGCGCTTCTTCATGTTGGGCCAGGCAGGTGACAAACAGATAGTCGACTTCAAGCCGGACGCCCTTCATACCGAGCGGATCCCCGAGCACTTTCGTGCCGTCCACGCGGTACTCGAGCGGGATGCTGTGGAGGACGTGCCGGTTGAGGAATCCGGGCGCCGCCGCTTCCCGCGCGGCCTTCGCCGCCTTTTCAAGGTCAAGCGCGGTTATTTCCTGGTCGGCGCGGGAAATGACGGCGGAGCCGGTCGCGCGCGCCTCGTCGAGCGAAATGCCGCCGACGGCGAGGAACGCCGCACGGACGGGCACGCGTGCGGCATATTCCGCCTGCCGCTTCGCTTCAATGATGCTCTTCGCGACCTCTTCCTTGTTGACGATGTAGCCGTGGCGCAGGCCCTTGGATTCGGCAAGGCCGGTGCCGAGGATGCGGAGCTGGCGTCCGCCTGAGCGCTTATCAACGACTTCCTCGACGACGACCATTTTTACCTGGTACGTGCCGATGTCTATTCCGGTTGCGATGCGTCGTGACATTGGATAAGGAGCGCGCGCCGCCCTTAACGAATTTCGCCAAGAGTTTCCGTTCGCTTCGCTCCATACTAGCACCATGCGCCCGTCCTTTTATATGCAGGAGCCCGTGGATAAACAAATACAGGACGAATGCGCGCTCGCCCATGCCGTAGCGGGGCGCCTGCTTTTTCGCCTCAGCGAGGCAGATGATGACCTCGCCGCTGTGCGCATCAAGCGCATATGAGAGGACGTTCGGGATATAGTCCTTGCCGCGCAATTGCAGGTTCAGCGCCTTCGCCCGCGTCGGGCCCACGAAGACGAGCGAGATATCGGAAGAGGGAAAGACTTCTTTTGCGATGGCGGAGAATGCGGAACGCGGCGCACTGGTGCGCCGCGTGAGGTTTTTGATTGAAACGCCCGCCATTTGCTTTATCGTTTACGAGTTTTCTTTGCCGCCGGGTCAATTTTGCCCAGCTTCACGAGCTCGTTGTAATTCTCGCGGCGGGCCTTGGAGACGAGAGCGCGCTTGTGGCCCACGTTCTTGGACTTGGTGCGCTCAAAGTAGCGGCCGTTCCGGACTTCGCGCACGATGCCGAGCGTCTGCGCGCGGCGGGTGAAGCGCCGAATAAGCGCGGCAGAACTCTCGTTCTTTCCGCGGCGGACTTCCACCCGTGTTCCTGCTTCTGCCATAGTGGGGAGATTCTAGCACAGCGGAGCCGCCACTGTCCAGGTTCAGGCGACGGCTTTGAGGCGCTCGGCGAGGTCCATGATCGGAAGGATGGTCTCTTCCTGCGTCTGGCGGTTGCGGAGGATGGCCGTGTTCTCCAGCGCTTCCTTGCGGCCCATGATGAGCAGATAGGGACTCTTATGGCTTTCGGCCAGGTGCAGTTGTTCGGTCAGTGATTCAACGCCGATGTTCTGGGTCAAGGGAACGTGCGCTTTACGGAACTCTTCGGCAAGGCGTATGGAAAGCCGCTTCGCCTCGTCGCCGATATGGACGAACGAGAAACGCAGGCGCGACTGCGGAGGCTTCTTTACCAGTTTCCCTTCGCTCGCTATCTGGAATACGGCGCCGGTCGCGCTCATAGAGCCGCCCGGGAAGAAGTGCTTGGTGAGATCGCTGTAGCGCGAGCCCCAGGCGACGCGCTTGTCGCCGATAGTGAGTTCAAAACAGGTGTCGTTCCAGACGTTGCCGCGGCTGATGAGGTCGCGCGCAAGCTCGTACGGCGTCTCGGTCATTTCCAAATATTCCAACAGGTCTTCAAAGCGTTTGCGGCTCGCGTCCGAGAGGTGTTCGGTCGGCGCCGGCAGGTCGTCCGCGTATTCGTGCGCGATGGCGAACTCGGCGGCTTCCATCGCGTCGCGCTTGGCGCACGCAATGCATTCTTCGGGAAGGACGCTTGCGCGCTTTTTGAAGAAGTTTCCGAGTTCGCGCGCGTAGCGCGCGCGGGTCTCCTTGTCGCCCATGGAGTTGATGCGGACGACGGGAGTTTCGTGGAACAGGTCGCGGACGAGCGCGAGGAGCGCACGGATGACGACGACGTCCGCGATGGCGCGGTCCGCGCCGATCGCATGGAACTGTATGGTGGCTTTCTTCTGCGCCGGGCGGCCCGGTGCGATGTTCGTGTGCCAGACAAAAAGTGGCTGGCGGGGCGAGGGAACGCGCTCGATGTTCTGGCACTGCCGCAAGAAGCTCACCACCGTCTCGGCGGTCTGGTCGAGGCCGAGGTTATTGAGCGCTTCCGGATAGCCGGTGTGCTTGCGCTGTCCGCGCGCTTTGAGCGTGAGCGCGGAGAGCGGCATGAAGCCGTAGTATTGGCCAACCGCCTGCGCCTTATGCAGAAGTTCGTCCGCCGGAATGATTTCGCGCATCATGGTGTCACGAGTTCGGTAGTGCTTGCTTGCGAGGCGTAGGAGGTCGCGCCCGGGAAGAGGCCGCTCTCTTTGACGGGGAGGAGCCGGAGGTCGACGCGGCCGATGATGTCCTTCTTCGGAAGCGGTCCCCACACGCGGCTGTCGGAGGAATTAGGCCGATTATCGCCCATGACGAAGTATTCCCCCGGATTGAGCGAGACTTTTTTCGTATACGTCGCGTCTTCATTCACGATGTAGGGTTCGGCGAGGCCGATAGTCTGTCCGTCTGCGGTCGTGATGGTGACGGCGCCGTGATTGATGGAGACCGTCTCGCCCGGCAGGCCGATGATGCGCTTGATGTAGAAGACGGAAGGGTTGCCGGGGTAGCGGAAGACGATGACGTCGCCGCGCGCGGGCGCTTTAAAGTCGTAGAGGAGCTCGTCCACGATGAGGTAGTCCAGATTTTCGAACGTGGGATGCATGGATTCGCCGTCCACGACGAACGGCGAGACGACGAACACGCGAATGGGAATGACGACAACGACAATGAGGAGGGCAAGCGTGAAAAGATCCTTCAAGAGACCCTTTCCAGTGTCAGACATGGGGGCATTGTACTTGCCCCGTACCAACTTGCAAGGAGCGCTCGATTTTTCGCCATTCGACAATATGGAAAAGTTGGTTCTGGGGCGCGTCCGTAATTTGTACGCAAGTTTCTGCAGGCACGGTAACGCAAAATTGCGGTACGCGTCGCCGCCCCGGCGGGTCGGCGCGCTCACGCTCGTTCGCACAACCGGCGCGAAGACGCGCCGGACCGTGCTTGTCCGCCGCCAAAGCTCGGCGGGCATCCGCTCGGCGGACTCGCAGATGCGCTCACTGTGCGAGCCCGTAATTTCGCGTTACCGTTCCTGCTTCGTGGTACTATTCCGCCCATGGCACTCGTCATTGTGGGGCTCGGGAATCCCGGGAAAGAGTACGAAAAGACGCGGCACAACGCGGGGCGAAGCGCGGTGGAGCTCGTGGCGAAGAATAATGACTTCGACGAATTCGTTTTTAATAAGACAAGCAACGCGCTTGTCGCAAAGGGTGCGATAGAGAGTGAGAACGCGACGCTGGTCCTGCCGGAGACGATGATGAATTTGTCGGGGAAGGCCGTCGCGGCGTTCGTAAAAAGCCCGAAGGCGGCAAAAAGCCTGCTCGTCATCCATGACGACCTGGATTTGCCGGTCGGCACGCTCAAGATGGTGTTCGGGCGCGGAAGCGGCGGGCACAAGGGCGTGGAGAGCGTAATGCGCGCCATTAAGACGCAGGACTTTGCGCGCATCCGCATCGGCGTCGCACCCGCCGGCAAGAAAAATCAAGCAAAGAAACTCAAAGACGAGGAGAAAGTCATCAAACTCGTGATAGGGAAGTGGAAACCCGCCGAAGAAACGGCGGTGAAGAAAGTCCTCAAGAAGGCCGCGGAAGCCGCACGCCTC
>JAJZRH010000002.1 GCA_021802795.1 bacterium | reverse complement strand
ATAGCTTCCACGGATGGAATTCGCACACGGTGATGCCGGCGTTATCGGATACATTGAAGAACGAGAGCTTCACAAAATCGGCGGCGTGGAGCCGTTCGCGGTAGAGCAGGTAGGCGACGAGCATTTTAAGGAACACATGGTGCGTTACGACAGCAGTTTCGCGCGCACCCTGCCGCGCGAGCAGATTGAGGCATCTGCGCGCCCGCTTCTTCAAGTCGGTGAAGTTCTCTTCGTCGGAGAAACGATAAGTGTCGTCGTGATACGCAAGGTCCATTTGGTCCACGATGCGCACGACTTCCGGGTCGTCCCGTTTCTTTCCGATGATCTCGCTCGGATTCCTCCGTTCAGCAAGAAGCGGGGAATAAATTATATGGACTTTTAAGTGTTCGTTGATGAGCGCCGCCGTCTCTTTGGCGCGCGGGTACGTGCTCGCAATGATGCGTTCGATGGGGAAGCGCTTGAGGTATCCGCCGACCTTTTCCGCCTGCTGCCGGCCCTTTTCGGAAAGCGCGCCGTCGGCGCCTTGTCGTATATGTTGTGCGTTCAAGAGGGTTTCCCCATGCCGGATGAAGTAGAAGCGCCGGGGCCGCCCGAGCAGGATGACGCCGATGGCGGCAAGCGCAAGAACGACGAAAGGAAGGGGCGACATAGTGCGTCCAGTATAGCCCAGTGGTAGACTCTTCAGTGATGAAACTGCCTTTCACGATGCCCGCGTCGCGCAGCTCCCGCCTCGTACTCGCGGCGCTTGCCGTTCTTGCGGTAGCGGGCTATTTCTTCATTGGGCGCGGGAACAGCCTCGGCGCGACGCTCGCCATTGTCCCGGGCGATTTCAAAGAACAAGTGAGCGTATCCGGCACGGTTACCGCCGCGCAAGATGTCGCGCTTGGGTTTGCGGCGAACGGGCGCATTTCCGGCACGTATGCAACCGTCGGCGAGCACGTGGAAGCGGGGACCGTTCTCGCGGAGACGGAGAACGGCGACCTTGTCGCCGCGCTTGCGCAAGCGCGGGCGAATCTGGCGTCGCTTCAAGCGGGCACGCGGCCCGAGGAACTCGCCGTCGCATCCACGGCGGTAACGAACGCAAAAGCAGCGCTCGTCGACGCCATACAAAATGCCTACACCACCGGCGACGACGCCGTGCACAACAAATCCGATGTCCTTTTTACGAACCCGCGCACGAGTCCGAAGCTTTCTTTCTCCGTTACCAACTCGTCGCTTGGCATGCTCGTGGAACGCGAACGCACGGCGATCGAGCCGGTGCTCGCCGACTGGGCCCTGCTCGTCGCAAAGCTGACGAACGACAACGCGGTCGACTCGGCGAAGCAGGCTCAGGTCTATCTTGCGCAGGTCTCGGGGCTGCTCGCAGACGAGAACGCTGCGCTCAATCAGGGAGTGCCGGACCAGACGACCACGGCGGCGACGCTTTCGTCCTACGGCACGACGCTCGCGACGGCGCGCACGAATGTGAACACCGTTGCGACGGCGCTCACGACCTCCGCAACGGCGCTTGATGCGGCGCAGAGTACGCTCACGCTCAAGCAGGCCGGTCCGACGGTCGATGCAGTCGCGGCGCAGGAGGCGCTCGTTCGCTCCGCGCAGGCGGCGCTCGCAAAAACCCGCGTGGTCGCGCCGTTTCGCGGCGTCGTGACACGCATGGACGCGAAAGTCGGCGAGATAGTCGCGCCGACCACGTCGGAAATTTCCATGCAAAGCGACGGCATTTTCCAGATAGAAACATACGTTCCCGAAGTGACCATCGCTCGCGTGGCGATCGGCAACCCGGCGACGACCACGCTCGACGCATACGGTTCGTCAGTCGCGTTCCCCTCGGTCGTCATAGCGGTTGATCCCGCGGAAACGATAAAGGACGGCGTGCCGACCTATAAGACCAAACTCGCGTTCCTTTCCGCGGATCCGCGCATTCGGAGCGGCATGACGGCGAACGTCGTCATGGAAACCGGCGTGTTGCATGACGCCATCGTCGTTCCCGCGGGCGCCGTCGGCGTGAAGGACGGCGTGTCGTACGTCTCGGTCGTTGAACACGGCGCGGCGGCGTTCCGCGCGGTCACCACCGGCCCGGCCCCCGCGCTCGGGCAGGTGCAAATACTTTCGGGCCTTTCCTCGGGCGACGTCATCCTGCTTTCGCCCGCGTCGTAGGCATGTTGTCGTTCACGAACATCCGCGTCGGCTTCTATCTTGCCGTGCGGCAGGTGCGCCGCGCGAATCTCTGGACTACGGGCCTCATTGTGTTCGTGATGCTGCTCACGTTTCTTAACCTCGTGGTCGTCACCGGGCTCTTGGTCGGCATCGTCGCCGGCATCAGCAATCAGTTCCGCATACAGGAGACGGGCGACGTCATGGTTTCGACGCTCGATACGAAAGACTACATCGAGAACAGTTCGCAAATACTTTCTTTCCTGCACACGCTCCCGCAGCCGAAAGTCATCAGCGCGCGCTACCTCGCCGCCGGGACGATCGAGGCGAATTATTTCGAGCGGATCGATCCGAACGAGAAACCGAACAAGACCGGGGCGTCGATAGTCGGCATCGACCCGGTCGCCGAAGACCGATTTTCCAAACTCTCAAGCTACGTCGGGGAAGGGCAGTACCTTTCTCCCTCCGATTACGACGCCGTTCTCCTCGGCCCGCAGCTCGTCGACCGGTATTCGTTCGGAGAACAGCCGGGACTCACCCCGCTGAAGAAGGTGTATCCGGGCACCAAGATCCGCCTCACGATAAACGGCTATACGCGCGAGGTCATCGTGAAGGGGATACTGAAAGTTCCGGCAAATTCGCCTTTGGCCGCGCGCGTGTTCATGCCCGACACCGAAGTGCGCCAGCTTCTCGGACGCACCGATTACAACGTGAACGAAATAGCCGTCCTGCTTGCGCCCGGCGCCGATGCGAACGATTTCCGCGACTTCCTCAAAAGAAGCGGCATCGCCGCGGGAGCGAAGGTGCGCACGTTCGAAGACTCCATCCCGAACGGCGTGGCGGAAGTCCAGAACACGTTCGGCATGATCGGGAACGCCATCGGGTCCATCGGCCTTGCGGTTGCCGCCATCACCATCTTCATCGTCATTTTCATCAACGCCATCACGCGCCGGAAATTCATCGGCATCTTGAAGGGTATCGGCATTTCCGGCGAAGCGATTGAGATCTCCTACATCTTCCAGTCGCTCTTTTATGCGGCTATCGGTTCGGCGCTCGGCATAAGCATCCTCTACGGGTTCCTCGTGCCGTACGTATCCGCGCACCCCATCGTCCTGCCGATCAGTAATGCGATTATCGTCGCTCCACTTAACGGGACGCTCATCCGCATCGGGCTCCTCGTGCTGACGACTGTGGTGGCCGGCTATCTGCCCTCGCGCATGATCGTGCGGAAGAACACGCTGAATTCCATCCTCGGCCGCAACTGATACGTATGATCGAAGTAAAAAATCTCACCAAGACATTCAAGGACGGACCGGTCGAAACCCGGGTGCTGAAAGGCATCGATCTCTCTGTCGCCCAGGGAGAATTCATCGCCATCATGGGGCGTTCCGGGGCGGGGAAGAGCACGCTCCTGTACCAGATGTCCCTCCTCGATGAACCGACGGGCGGCGAGATACGCATCAACGGCAAGGAAGCGCTCGCAATGAGCGAGCGCGAGAAGATGTTCTTCCGCCTCGCCGAATTCGGCTACGTCTTCCAGGATTATGCGCTTCTGCCGGAACTCACCGCGCGCGAGAATATCGCTCTCCCGCTCCTCATGCAGGGCATCTCGGGCGAAGCGGCGGAAGCGAAAGCGGAAGCCGCGCTCGCGCGCGTCGGGCTGGGGAATCGCCTTAATAATCTTCCGAGCCAGCTTTCCGGCGGCGAACAACAGCGCGTTTCCATCAGCCGCGCCATCGCGCACACGCCGAGCGTGCTGTTCGCGGACGAGCCGACCGCGAACTTGGATAAGGAGTCCTCCGCGACCGTGATGGATATTTTCAAGGAGCTCCATACGGGCGGACAAACCATCATCATGGTGACGCACGAAGAAGAGTTCGCGCAATTCGCCGAGCGCATCATCAAGATAGACGACGGAAAGATCGTTTCTGACATCCGACCATGAGCGGGAAAGCGCTCATCTGGGGCGGGATGTTCGTCGGCTCGGGCATCGGGAGTTCCGTGCCGTATCTCTGGAACGGCGATTTCATGGCCGCGTCTCTCTGCGGCGCCGTCGGCGGACTCCTCGGCATTTACCTGGGATTCAAACTTGCCAAGGCGACCGGCGCGCTCTAGGCGGGGATAACGGTTGCAGTATACCCCCCGGGGGGTATACTGCTGCGTATGAAGCATACTTCCGACTCGGACAAGAAGAAGCTGGTGCGGCGGCTGAAGATCATTGAAGGACAGGTACGCGGCCTCATCATGATGCTCGAGAAAGATGCGTACTGCATCGACATCATCGCGCAGACCTCGGCGGTGAAGCAGGGGCTTTCGAACGCGGAGGATCTGCTGCTCGAGAACCATTTGCAGAGCTGCGTGCATAAACAGATGACCTCCGGGCAGACGGCGAAAGCCGTGCGCGAGGTTCTCAAGGTCTATAAGCTAAAGCGCAAATAACATGGCGACGCAAACGTATCCCGTGCGAGGCATGCACTGCGCATCCTGCGCGAACATCATAGAGAAATCGCTTCGGAAAGAAGAGGGAGTCCACGCGATAGAAGTGAATCCCGGGACCGAGACGGCGAAGATCTCATACGACGAAGCAAAAACGAACCCGCACCGCCTTTCGAAAAAGATAGAACCGCTCGGGTATTCGCTCGCAAACCAACCGAGCGCGGCTGATATGGGCATGTCGGAGAGCGAACACGCCGCGCACCTCGGTCTCGCGGAATCCAAAGGCGAGAAGCTCGCCGAGCTCTCCTCCATGCGCGGGCAACTCGTCTCCGCCGCCCCTCTTGCGGCCGTAAGCGTATTCGCTATGGCGTGGGACATCCTTGCGCAGTTCGGCGTCCTGCCGGAGATGCCGCCCGCAGTGCAGGGATTCTTCGATTTTGCGCTCCCGCTCATGGCGACGTACGTGATCGTTGTCGTGGGAAAGCCGTATCTCGTCGGCTTGTACCGCTTCCTGCGCCACGGCGCGGCAAATATGGATACGCTCGTCGGGCTCGGCACCCTGGCCGCATATCTCTACAGCCTCGCCGTATCGATATTCGGCGGATCGCTCAGGGCATTCATCAACGTGGACGCGACCTATTACGACGTCACCATCATCGTCATTACATTCATCACGCTCGGTAAATATCTGGAAGCGCGAGCGAAGATAAAGACCGGCGATGCGATAGAAAAACTGCTCACGCTTCAGGCGAAGACCGCGCTCGTCATCCGCGACGGGAAGGAAACGGAGTTGCCGGTCGCGGAAGTGGTGCACGGAGATCTCATCATCGTAAAACCGGCCGGAAAGATCCCCGTCGACGGCGTCATAACCGACGGTTCTTCCTACGTGGACGAGTCCATGGTGACCGGAGAGCCAATGCCGATACGGAAGGCCGCCGGGGATTCCGTCGTTGCGGGGACGCTGAACACGAGCGGCTCGTTCACATTCAAGGCGACGAAAGTCGGCGCCGAGACGATGCTTGCGCATATCATCAGGATGGTTGCCGAGGCTCAGGGAAGCCGCGCGCCCATCCAGGCGCTCGCGGACAAGATATCGAGCATATTCGTGCCGGCGGTGCTTGTCATCGCCTTCCTCTCGCTCGGGCTCTGGCTCCTCATCGGCGCGGGACCGCTCGGGTTCGCGCAAGCGCTCTCCTTTGGCCTCGTTTCATTCGTGGGTGTGCTCGTCATCGCCTGCCCGTGCGCGCTCGGCCTTGCGACCCCGACCGCCATCATCGTCGGCGTGGGCAAGGGGGCGAAAGAAGGGATTCTCATCAAAGATGCGGCGACTTTGGAGAAGTTGCATAAAGTAGGCGTGGTCGTGGTGGATAAGACCGGCACGATAACGCGCGGGAAACCGGAACTTACCTCGATCCGGAACCTCTCGGACAAGAGCGATGATGAAATCGTCGCCGTTCTCGCTTCGCTTGAAAATAAATCGGAGCACCCCATTGCGCACGCTATTACGGAGTACGCGAAAGAGAGACACATTGCTGTTTTACCGGTCGAGCAATTTGAAATGCTGAAAGGGAAGGGCATCTCCGGCAGAGTAAACGGTATCGAATATTTCGCCGGGAATCCGCGCGCCGTCGCTGGTGAACAACGTGGAAGCGAAGCTTCCACATTGGAGAACGAGACGAAGGAAGGGAAGACGCCGGTCGTTCTTGCCGCGGAGGGGAAGGTGCTTGCGGTCGTGATGATCGCCGATGCGGTGAAGCCCGACGCAGTAAAGGCGGTGCGGGACCTGCACGCGCTCGGCATCAAAGTGGTGATGCTCACCGGCGACGATGCGAATACCGCCGGGTACATCGCGCGGCAGGTCGGCATAGACGACGTGGTCGCCGAAGTACTGCCGGAAGGCAAATTGAACAAGATAAAAGAACTTCAGGCGCAGGGTGAGATCGTTGCGATGGCGGGCGACGGCATCAACGACGCTCCCGCGCTCGCGCAGGCGGACGTCGGCATCGCCATGGCGACCGGGACCGACGTCGCCATCGAGTCGGCCGGCATCACGCTCCTTCACGGCGATATCTCGAAATTGGTGAAAGCGATACGCCTGTCCAAGCTCACAATGCGCGGCATCAAGCAGAATCTCTTCTGGGCGTTCGCGTACAACATCATCGGCATTCCGCTTGCGAGCGGCCTCTTCTATCCGGTGTTCGGCTGGCTCCTCTCTCCGGTGTTCGCGGGCGCCGCGATGGCGCTTTCGAGCGTGTCGGTCGTGGGGAATTCGCTCCGCCTTAAAACCAAAACCATATGAAAACGACGCACCAATTCCGCGTAAACGGCATGCATTGCAAGGCATGCACGGTGCTTATTGAAGAATCGTTCACTGAACTCCCGCACGTAGAAAGCGCGCAGGCGTCGCTCGCCGAGGAGCGCGTTACGGTGACGGGGGAGTTCAGCGGTACGCCGGAGGAGATCGCCGCGGAACTTTCGGAGTTGATACGCCAGCACGGGTACGAGCTCTCGGCGGAGCTCGGCGCGCCGAGGGCGGCATGGGGCGACTTCATCTACGCCGTCCCGATCGCTCTCGCGCTCATCGCGGGCTTCCTGCTCCTGCAGAAGCTGGGGCTGACCTCGCTCATCACGGGTTCTTCGGTCAGTTACGGAACCGCGCTCCTCATCGGTCTCATCGCTTCGGTCTCGTCCTGTCTCGCCATCGTCGGGGGACTTGTGCTCTCGCTCTCGGCGGAATCGGCGAAAGAGGGCGCGACATGGCGGACGGTCTCGCTCTTTCATGCCGGCAGGCTTGGCGGTTTCTTCCTGCTTGGCGGCCTGGTCGGCGTGCTGGGGAATTCGTTCCACCTCAGTCTCACCGCGAACGTCGTCCTCGGCATCTTCGTTGCGCTCGTTATGCTCATCCTCGGCGTGAACCTGCTTGACGTGTTCCATGTCACGAAGCGGCTCCAGCTCACGATGCCCGTCGGCTTCTCAAAGTTCATTGTGCGCGGAGGGAACCGCGATCATTATTTCGCGCCGCTCCTTATCGGCGTCGGGACGTTCTTTCTGCCGTGCGGATTTACGCAGTCCATGCAGCTCTACGCGCTCTCCACCGGCAATTTCATGCAGGGCGCGCTCACGATGTTCATCTTCGCGCTCGGCACGCTCCCCGTGCTCGCGCTCCTTTCGTTCGGTTCGCTCAACGTTGCGCACAAGCCGTGGAAGGGGATCTTCTTCAAGACCGCAGGCATCGTCGTCATCTCGCTCGCGCTCCTGAATCTCGCAAATGCGCTTGCCATGGCGGGCATCATCGATCCGCTCTTCAACTTCTAGTATGAACACCCGCCTCATCATCTCGCTCGCCGTCAGCGCCGTTCTTATCGGGTGGGCGTTCTGGTTCGCGTCTCTCAAGCCTTCCGCGGAAGATCCGGGCGCCGCGGCGCCGACGGCGGCCATCGTGGACGGGAAACAGTTCATCGACATCACTGCGAAGGGCGGGTATTCGCCGCGCGTAGTGGCGGCAAAAGCCGGCATCCCCACGGTGCTTCGCGTGAGTACGGACGGGACGTTCGACTGTTCGGCGAGCGTGGTCATTCCGAAGCTTTCGTACCAAAAAATACTTCAGCCCTCCGGGACCGAGGACATTGAGATAAGCGCGGAGCAGGCGCAAGGCACGCTCCAGGGATTGTGCGGCATGGGGATGTATAACTTCCAGATAAAATTCCAGTGATTTGCGCAGAGAGCGCGGTTTTGCACAGGGGGTCTCCCAACCGTCCCGAAAAGAGTCATACTTACCGTAGCGGACCACCACCCCCGCTTTAACCACTCTCAACAACCTGCATGAAAGGAATGCACAAGATAGAGTTTATCCTCGTCGTCGTCGGCGGCCTCAACTGGGGCCTCGTCGCGCTCGGCAGCTGGATGGGCGGCAACTGGAATGTCGTGAATCTCCTCGTCGGCCAGTGGCCGGTCGTGGAGAATATCGTCTACCTGCTTGTCGGCCTCTCGGCGCTTATGCTCATGTTCTCGCATAAGAAAGAATGCCGCGTCTGCAATCCGTCGGGGATGTGATCTAGTCCCGCTTTGCGGGAAAAGAACCGCCGGCCAAGCGCCGGCGGTTCTTTTTGGGCAAATATGATAATCTGCTTTCATACACGGAGGGGTCGCATAGAGGCCTAGTGCGGCGGGTTGCTAACTCGCTATACGGGTAAAACCGTATCGAGGGTTCGAATCCCTCCCCCTCCGCCATTTAGCGTGCCAACGCGAGCGGGATGATGTGTTTGGCGCCCGCGGCGGTGAGCGCGTCAATCGCGGCTTGGAGCGTTGCGCCGGTGGTGATGACGTCGTCAATGATGACGTAGGTGCGGGCGGGGTCAAGTTCCTGCGCGGCGCCGAAGGCGCCGCGCATGTTTTCAATCCGGGCACGGCGGGGGAGCGAGACCTGCGACTCCGTGTCGCGCACGCGAATCAATAATGACGCAGCAATGGGAATGCCGAGTTCTCGCGCCGCGCGCTTCGCGATTTCCTCTACCTGATTGAAGCCGCGCTCTTTGCGCCGTGTTTTCCCGAGCGGCACTGGTACGACGAGTGGCTTGCGGAACTCGTCATCGGCCTCGCGCAGGTAATCGGCGAGGACGGTTGAGAGCAACTCGAAGGCGAATTCGCTCCCGTGGTACTTCGCCTCGTGTATGGCGGCGCGCACCGAGGCCGCAGAGAAGGGCAGGAGCCCCACGGTCTCCGGGCGCGTGTCTGACACAAGCCGCGGCGAGACTTTCCCCAGAAAGGCGTCCGGCGAAACGTCCCGCAGGATTTCCTCAGCGGAGCGCGGCGGGAAAAGGATGTCCAGGAAGCGTAGCATGGTAGTATTGTTACATGTCATTCTTCAGCGACCTCTTCGCAAAAAAGGAGAAGAGCGTGCTTGGCGTCGACATCGGATCGTCATCCCTGAAGGTGGTGCAACTGCGCAAGGAGCGCGGGCAAGCCATACTTGAGACGTACGGCGAACTCGCGCTCGGCCCCTACGGCGGCTCCGAAGTGGGGCAGGCGACGAACCTCTCCGCCGAGCAGATAACCGAGACGCTGAAAGACCTTTTGCGCGAAGCAAAAGTAACGACGACGAGCTGCGGCGTTTCCATACCGTTCGCACGGTCGCTCCTCACGCTCGTGAAGCTCCCGTACCGCAAAGACCCGCAGGAGCAGAAGACCGTCATTGAACTCGAGGCGCGCAAATACATCCCCGTGCCCGTGAACGAAGTGCAGCTCGATTGGTTCATTGTGCCGCAAGCGGAGCCGGCGCAATTTGCCGATGCGGAATCCGCCGCGCCGACGCGCGAGACGGTGGAAGTCCTCCTGGTGGCGGTCCATAACGACGAGCTTGCTCTGCTCCAAAGCGTCGCCGCCGGCGCGGGGCTCGCCGCAAGTTTCTATGAGATAGAGATATTCAGCACCATCCGCGCGGTGGTCGAAGACCCGGTGAAGCCGGTCATGGTCATTGATGTCGGCGCCGCGTCCACGAAGACCTACGTCGTCGAGCACGGCGTCGTAGCGCTCTCACACGCGATCTCCGTAGGGAGCCAGGACATCACGCGCGCCATCGCCGTATCCGGAAATGTTTCCATACCGCAGGCTGAGGCGCTGAAGAAGAAAGAGGGCCTTGGTTCTGACGGCGCGCTCGGGAGCCCCGAACTCGTGTTCTCGCGCATATTTTCGGAAGTGCGGCGCGTGCTGATGCAGTACGAAACGGGACACAAGAAATCCATCTCCTCGATCGTGTTCACCGGCGGCGGCGGCGTCACGAAGGAGCTCGGCGCCTATGCAAAGAAGACGTTCTCCATCGACGTGCGCGTCGCCGATCCCTTCAAGAAGACCGAGGCACCGGCGTTCATGCGCCCGGTCCTTGAGGAGATCGGCCCCGAATTCGCCGTTGCGGTCGGCCTTGCGCTCCGCAAACTGGAAGAAGTTTGATGCCGGGCGGTTTTCGCGGAGTATTAGCGTTGACACCACGGTACTGTCCACAACTGTTCGCGCCGCGCGTGGCGGTTGATATATTGCGCGGTATACTAAAGAGGAAATGGCTCTTCCTCCCACGATACCAACCTCGTTCGTCCCTCATGCCGCGGGCGCCGCTCCGCAGAAGTTCCGCTCCGACTTCGGCGGCGCGTTCGGTTTCTTCGCCTACGGCGTCCTCGGCATCGTTTTCTTGCTTGCGCTCGGCGTTTTTTTCTACGGGCGCCTGCTTGCCGCGGACCGCGCAGGCAAAGATGCCGCGCTCGCCAAGGCGGAATCCGCGATCGATCCGGTGACAGTCGAGGGCTTCGTGCGTTTGCGCAATCGGTTGGACCAGAGCGGGACGCTCCTCAAGAAGCACGTTGCGGTCTCGAATTTCTTCGGCGCGCTGGAAACGCTCCTCCCGGGCTCCGTTCGTTTTTCATCGCTCCACATCGTGCTTGATGCGACCGGCACCGCGAAGATAGAGGCGTCGGGCGTCGCAAAGAGCTTCAATGCGCTTGCCGCCGCCTCGACGGCGTTCGCTACCGACGGCCGCATTAAGGACGCGATCTTCTCCAAGATAAGCATCAACAAGGACAACTCCGTGAACTTCGGCCTCTCGGCTTCGCTTGATCCGAACCTCATTGCCTTTTCGCCGAACGCGGTCCCGCAGAACACTTCCGCGCCCGTAGCGCCGGCCGCAACTACTACGCCATGAACAGCCGCATCCTTCCGTTCCTCGCCCTTCTTGTCGCTATCGGCATCTTTTTCGCCTACGTGAATCCGACATGGTCCGGTTCAATTGCCGATACGAAAGCCGCCATTGCGCTCGACGACCAGGCGCTTGCGGCGGCGAACCAGTACGTTTCCCAGCAGAACACTCTCGCTTCCGCGCGCGCCGCTATCGACCCCGCGAACTTGAGCCGGCTTAACGCCTTTTTGCCCGATTCGGTCGATAACGTCGGGCTCATACTCGACCTGAACGCGCTCGCGGCGCGTTCCGGGCTCTCGCTCTCGAACGTCGACGTGGTTTCGGATACCATGGCGGCCGCGCAGAACGGCGCGAGCGCGGCGGTGCCGTCCGCGACCGCCGTCAATCCGGTCGGCTCGATCAGCCTTTCTCTTTCGGCGGTCGGGACGTATGCCGCGCTCCAAACGTTTTTGAGCGGGATAGAACGGAGCGCGCGCCTCCTCGACGTCCAAGACCTCGTCGTCAAGGGTTCGGACACCGGCGTGTATACCTACCAAATGGTCCTGCGCCTTTACTGGCTCCGCTAACATAGAGACGCGTATGAAACTCGATTCCAACACCATATTGCTCATCGTCGCCTCGCTCATCGTTGCGGCGGGTGCCTACTGGTATTTCTTTACCGGCACGGGGAATCAGCCGCCCTTGACGACGGAGGTCCAGCAGAACGAGGCGCAGACGCGGTTCAGTACGCTCGTGAGCAAGCTCACTCCCATATCGTTCAATACTTCTATCTTCTCCGACCCCAATTTTGCGGCGCTGGTCGACCTCTCGACGCCGATCGCTCCCGAACCAACGGGACGCCTCGATCCTTTCGCTACCGTTCCCGGAGTAAGCGGAAAATGAGTAATGAACTTCCTCGGATTCCTCGTTGATAAAGGATTCCTTTCCGCGAGCGATCGCAAGGAGGTCGAGGCCGACCTGGCCGAGAAGAAGTCGCTTGCGGACGCGCTCGCCGAGCGCAACATCTCGCTCGCCGACACGCTCGCCGAGGCGGGAAAGGCGTACGGGCTCCCGACCCGCGTTCTCGGCGATCCGCCCGCCGCGGAAGACTCGTTGCGCTACATCCCGATAGATTCCGCACGCCACTACGGATTCGTGCCGCTTGCCGTCGTGGACGGAGCACTCGAGGTCGGCATTACCGACCCGGATAACATCGAGGCGTTCGATGCGCTGCAATTCATCTCGGGGAAGATAGGCATGCCGTACGTGATGTTCCTCATCACGAAGGAGGACTTCGATCGCGTGATCGACGCCTACCAGAATCTTTCGGGCGAGATAGGCAAAGCGCTTTCGGAATATGAGACGGCCGCAAAACCGCTCACCGCCGACGCACAATCGCCGTCGGCCGCCGTCGAGGGCGCCCTCTCCGACGAGACGTTGAGCCTCTCCGGTCCTCATGAGGCGCTGAAAGAGGATGCCCCGGTGACGAAGATCGTTTCGACCATTCTGCGCTACGCCATAGAAGGTCACTCGTCCGACATCCACATAGAGCCGTCGCCGACGAGGACGCGCGTGCGTTTCCGCATGGACGGCGACCTCCACACGTCGCTTGAATTGCCGGCGAAGGTGCACGAGGCCGTCGTCGCGCGCATCAAGATACTCGCGAAACTGCGCCTCGACGAGAAGCGCAAGCCGCAGGACGGGCGCTTTTCGGCGATGGTGGACAAGCGCCGCATCGACTTCCGCGTGTCCACGTTCCCGACCGAATACGGCGAGAAGGTCGTGATGCGCATCCTCGACCAGTCGGACGCGACGGCGACCTTGGAGTCGGTCGGATTTTCCGGAGCGCATCTCGAAGACGTCCGCGAGATGATGCAGGTCCCGTACGGCATCATCCTCATCGCCGGACCGACCGGCTCGGGCAAGTCGACGACGCTCTTTGCGATGCTTTCCGAGACCGATCGCGAGACGGCGAACGTCGTGTCGCTCGAGGATCCGGTGGAATACCAGATCGCCGGCGTCGCGCAGAGCCAGGTGCGGCCGGAGATCGGCTACACGTTCGCGAGCGGGCTCCGCTCCATCCTGCGCCAGGACCCGGACATCATCATGGTGGGCGAGATCCGCGACAAGGAGACCGCCGTGCTCGCCGTGCAGGCCGCGCTCACCGGCCACCTCGTGTTCTCCACTATCCACACCAACACGTCCGCCGGCGCCATTCCGCGCCTTATCGATATGGGCGTCGACCCGTTCCTCATCGCGCCGACGTTGGTCGGCGTCATCGGCCAGCGCCTCGTGCGCAAGCTCTGTCCCGGTGCCGGCGCGCCGTTCCCCATAAAAGACAGCATCAAGGAATTCCTTGATCGGGAATTCGCCGATCTGCCTCCCGAATTCCGCAGCAAGCTCCCGCCGTTCAAGGAGTTCTATCACGCGACCCCGACCAGCGAGTGTCCGAACGGCACGCGCGGCCGCACCGCCGTCTTTGAGATATTGCGCATGGAGAAAAAGCTTGAGCAGGTCGTGCTCAAGAACCCGGTCGAGGAGAACATTTACGCCGCCGCCCGCGCGAACGGCATGCTCACCATGCGCGAAGACGCCATCATGAAGGCGCTCGCCGGCGAAATACCGTTCGAGGAGGTCAACACGCTCGGCGGGGAACTTTTCCCCGAGGACGGAACGGTTGACGGCGGAGCGTAGTATACTGTTACCAATGACCTACCGTGTCTTCCTTGTCGACGATGATAGGTTCCTCCTCGACCTCTACGCGGTCAAGTTCAAGAACGCCGGCCACGACGTAAGCGTGTTCGGCAGCGGCGAGGATCTTCTCGCTGAGCTTCGGAAAAAAGACGCGAAAGCGCCGGACGCCATCCTGCTCGACCTCATCATGCCGGGCGTCGGCGGCTTCGAAGCGCTTGAAGCGATACGCAAAGAGAAACTCGCGCAGGGCTCGAAGATCATCATCCTCTCCAATCAGGGCCAGGATTCCGATATCGAGAAAGCAAAGAGCCTTTCCGCCGACGGCTACATCATAAAAGCGTCCGCTATCCCGTCTGAAGTGTTCGCCGAGACCCTGCGCACCATTGAAGCCGGCCCGTCCGGCGCGGGGAACCGCTGATATCGTATGGCCGCCGAGAAACGCTTCAGTGACTTGCTCGACATGGTCGTCTCCCAAGGCGGTTCGGACCTCCATATCTTCGCCGGCGGCTCGCCGATGCTCCGCATCTCGGGTGCGCTCGTTCCCATCAGCAAATTCCCGGAACTCAGCGCCGAGGACACGGAGGCGATGCTGAAATCCATCGTGCCGCAAGAGCGCTGGAACTCTTTCTTGGAGAATCAGACCATCGACCTCTCCTACGCGCACAAAGGAGATGCGCGTTTCCGCGTGAACGGCTACCGCGTGCAGGGGACGGTCGCGCTCGCGCTCCGGCTCATCCCGCACATCATTCATACGTTCGAGGAGCTCAATCTCCCGTCCGTGCTCGAAGTCTTCACCCAGCGCGAACAGGGATTCTTTTTGGTCGTCGGGCCGGTGGGGCAGGGGAAGTCCACCACGCTCGCAACGATGATAGACCGTATCAACGATTCGCGCGCCGAGCACATCCTCACCATCGAGGACCCGGTCGAATATCTTTTTACGCAGAAGAAATCGCTCATCCACCAGCGCGAAGTCCATATCGATGCGCCCGATTTCCACACCGCGCTCCAAAGCGCGTTCCGCGAGGACGTGGACGTCATCATGGTGGGCGAGATGCGCGATTATGAGACCATCTCGTCGGCCGTGACCGCCGCCGAGACCGGCCACCTGGTCTTTTCCACGCTCCACACCAATAACGCGGCGCAGACCATTGATCGCATCATCGACATGTTCCCGGCGGAACAGCAGTCCCAGGTGCGCGTCCAGCTGGCGGGCTCTTTGGCCGGCATCTTCTCCCAGCGCCTCATTCCGCGCGTTTCGGGCGGGCTCATCCCGGCGTACGAACTCCTCATCAATAACAACGCGGTCAGCACGCTCATCCGCGACGCGCGCACTCACGAGATAAGCGCGGTCATCCAGACTTCCTCTCAGGAGGGCATGATCGATATGGACCGCGCGCTCGCCGAATTGGTGCGGAAAGGGGAGGTGACGGTCGAACACGCGTTCGAGTACGCGATGGACCCGAAGACCTTCGAGCGCTATCTCTAGCCTATGCTTTTCAAATACCACGCCATCGACCAGGACGGGCACGAGCGCGAAGGCACCATCGAGGCGCCCTCGCAGGAAATAGCGGTTTCCGCGCTCCAGCGGCGCAACCTCATCATCTCGGCGATAGAGTCTTCCGAGAAACGCTCTGCGCTCGAGGTCAACTTTTCGTTCTTCAATCGGATATCCAATAAGGACGTCGTCATCCTCTCTCGCCAGATAGCGACGCTGTTCGAAGCGCAAGTATCCGCACTCCGCGTATTCCGCCTGCTCGCTTCCGAAGTGGACAACAAACAGCTCGCATCCGTCCTCACCACGGTCGGGGACGACCTGCAGGGCGGCAGCCCCATCAGCACCTCGCTTGCGCGCCACCCGAAGGTCTTCACCACGTTCTACGTGAACATGGTCCGCGCGGGCGAGGAGTCGGGCAAGCTCTCCGAGACGTTCAATTACCTCGCCGACTATTTGGACCGTTCCTACGACCTCGTGAGCAAAGCCGAGAACGCCCTTATCTACCCGGCGTTCGTCATCGCGGTCTTCTTCGGCGTCATGGCGCTCATGCTGACGCTCGTTATTCCGAAGATCAGCGCCGTTCTTCTCGACTCCGGCCAGGCGGTCCCGGTCTACACCGCTATCGTCATCGGCTTCTCGAACTTCCTCGTCCACTACGGCATTTTCGTCCTCATTGCGCTTGTCGCGGGCGCTTTCTATGTGTGGCAGTTGGGGAAGACCGAGCGCGGCAAGCTCGTACTTGATAGCCTGAAGCTCAATGTCCCGTATGTCGGCGACTTGTACCGGAAGCTGTACCTCTCGCGCATTGCGGACAACTTCGCCACCATGCTCCTCTCGGGCGTTTCAGTCGTTGAGGCGATCGACATCACCGGCTCGGTCGTGGGGAACGCCGCGTTCAAGGTCGTGCTCGATGACGTCGCAAAGGACGTGAAGGGCGGTTCCTCCATATCGGACGCACTCGGCAAGCATCCGGAGATGCCGGGCATCATGGTCGCCATGACAAAAGTCGGCGAGGAAACCGGCGAGCTCGGCAAGATACTCACCACGCTCGCCAAGTTCTATAACCGCGAGGTGACGAACGCCGTCGACACGCTGGTCGGCCTCATTGAGCCTATTATGATCGTGCTCCTCGGCCTCGGCGTCGGCACGCTCCTCGCCGCAGTGCTACTGCCGATATACAATCTCGCGGGCTCCATCTAGAGGAGGTTCGCCGCCGTA
>JAJZRH010000059.1 GCA_021802795.1 bacterium | reverse complement strand
GGCGGTGGAGTATGCTTTGAACACGAGACCGAGGAAGCGGCACGGCTTCCTGAGTCCATTAGAAATCTGGAGTGGTGCAATTACAGGTTGAATTCAGGTGTCTTGAGTTGGAAATTCAGGATAGAAGATGTGATCAAACAGCTTTTCAGTTATCCGAGCATCAAGGAGATCAAGGTCTATTACGGCTTGAATGAGCGAGAATCAGCAAACTCTCAAGCGTTCCATAATCGCATCAAGAGGACGGGAGCGATCCTTCGGACTAAACCGATGAAATTCATCGTCAAGGATATCGACACAGGGATGTTTTTCCAGCGCCGCACCATAACGTTGCTCGGCGAATCAGCGAAGGGGAAAGTTCAAGAATTGGTGGAGCATCTGGAAGCCTCGGGAATCGTTATCGAGGAGCCGAAGTGCAACTTCGATGTCGAGATGGCGATGGACATGCTTGATGATGCGGAAAAGATGACCGCAGCCCTCTTATTCTCCGGCGACTCGGATCTGGTCGGTCCGCTTGAACGACTGAAGGTAAAGGGGAAGCGGATCGGCGTGTGCGGAGTGCGTAACAAGGTCGCAGGCGAGCTCCATGCGGTCAAAGACAAATACCTCGACTTCGGGAAGCTGTATACGGGAAAAAGGACGTATATAGAAAGCGAAAATCCCGCTTTTGGCGGGACCGCGTGATTAGTGGGATTGCTCCCACAAACGCAGAATATCAAATTTCAAGTATAAATTCAATGGCCTGGGGATAGTCCAAAATCCGCCAGAAATGCGGCCGCATCTCCACATTGGGCGGGTGAGGGCAGGGAGGGGCGGTGATATACTATCCGCATATGGCAAAAGGGAATCACCGCGATAAGAAAGAAGTAAAGAAGCCGAAGAAGGTCAAGCCGAAGGTCTAACCCGGCTTGCCGAAAGGCATGACTACCTATACTTACTACCAGGAACTCGTGAGACCCTCGTGGGCACCGCCGGCGTGGCTCTTCGGCCCGGTGTGGACGGCGCTGTATGCGATCATCATCGTGTCATTCGGGAAGGTGTTCTGGATGGCGTGGCACCAGGAGGTGCCGCTCATGGTCGCGGTGCCGTTTGCGCTCAACCTCGTTTTCAATCTCTCGTACACGTGGCTCCAGTTCGGGCTGCGGAGCAACGCGCTCGCGTCTGTCGACGTGGTGTTCGTGCTCGGCACGCTCGCGTGGGCGATGGTCGCCATCTGGCCCTACGTGCGCTGGGTCGCGTATGCCAACGTCCCGTACCTGGTCTGGGTCGCCTTCGCGACGGTGCTCCAGCTCACGATAACGTTCCTGAACCGCTAATCGTATGACCACGGCGCGCACGAACGTCATCTGGGTCCTCGCCGCCGCGGCCGCCGTCGCCGTCGCAGTATTGTGGCCGCGCGTGCCGGCGGCGCAGCCGCCGGCTCCGATCGCGACGGCGGCGTATCGGTGCGACGGCGGGAAGAGTCTCACGGCGGCGTACTACAAGGGCGCACCCGCGCCGACGCCCGCGCCCGGCGAACCGCCGGTGCCGACCGGGAGCGTCGCGCTCATGCTCAGCGACGGCCGCGCGATGACGCTCAGCCAGACGATCTCGGCCGACGGCGGCCGCTATGCGAACACGGACGAGTCGTTCGTGTTCTGGAGCAGGGGCAACGGCGCCTTCGTGCAGGAGCACGGCCAGAAGACGATGACCGGCTGCATCCGCGTCGTGCCGGAACCGGCGGGGCAGGATCTCGCGCAGGCGTATGCCAACAGTGCGGGCGGGTTCTCGCTCCGACTCCCGAGCGGCTACGCGGTCGACGAGGCATACCGCTTCCAGGAATTCGGTCCGGGCAAAGATATCCCCGGCATCAAGTTCACCATTCCGCCCGCGACGGCGGCGGGTACGAATCTCGGCGCCGACTCGTATCTGAGCGTCGAGGAGATCCCGTACGCGCCGGACTGCTCGGCGGCGCTTTTCCTGGACCATGTCGCGGCGCATGCGGTGACTGACGGCGGCACGGAGTACTCGGTCGCCTCCTCCACCGGCGCCGGCGCCGGCAACCGCTACTTCGAGACGGTCTATGCGATCCCCGGCACGAATCCGTGCATCGCGGTGCGCTATTTCATACACTACGGGGTCTTCGAGAATTGGCCGCCGGGCGCGGTGCGCCGCTTCGACGAGCAGGGGATCCTCGACCAGTTCGACGCCATACGCCGTACGCTCACGGTTTCGCCGTAGGGCTGTCCTTTTGGCGCTTTTGACGCGGGTCAGCTAGAATACGCTCACCATGGTCGCCAAGATCACGAAGAAACATGCGGCCGTCGCTGGCGTCGCGCTGCTCGCATTCGCACCGGTATTCGTGCTCGGCTTCACCAATATCGCCGCGACGGAATACCGCTCGGCTGCGGCGGACGCGCCGGAGCGCTTCATCCCGCTGCCGGAACTCAACCGGGCCGACTACGATGCGCGCCTCCGCGCACTCGCGCACTTGAAGCCGCTCGCGCTCGCGACCACGTCGCCGCAGGCGCTCGCCTCGGCGGACGTCGCCGCTTCGGCGTCCGCGTCTTCTTCGGCGAGCGTGAAGCAGGCGAGCTCGACGACCCCGCACCTCTGGCCCGTGAGCACCGTGTACCCGGACGCCGGTGCCATCCTGCCGTTCAAGCGCATCGTCGCGTACTACGGCAATTTCTATTCAAAAGGGATGGGCGTGCTCGGCGAATATCCGCCCGATACGGTGCTCGCGATGCTCGCGAGCACGACCGCAAAATGGGCCGCGGCTGATCCGACGACGCCGGTGCTGCCGGCCATCCAGTACATCGCGGTGGTGGCGCAAGGGAGCGCGGGCAAAGAAGGGAAGTACATCCTCCGCATGCCCGACGACCAGATCGACAAAGCGCTCGGCATGGCGAATCAGATGCACGGCATCCTGATACTCGACGTACAAGTCGGACTTAGCACAGTGGAGCACGAGCTCCCGCAGCTCGAGAAGTATCTCGCGATGCCGAACGTCGAGCTCGCCATCGACCCTGAGTTCTCCATGAAATACGGCAATCCGCCCGGCACGGTGATCGGCACGTTCGATGCCTCCGACATCAATTACGCGGCGCAGTATCTCG
>JAJZRH010000058.1 GCA_021802795.1 bacterium | reverse complement strand
GTCCACCGAGACATTCACAAGAAAATCTCCCGGACCGATGTGCGAGCGCACGATGTCCTGGTGGTTGTGCGGCAAAAGCGGATCAATGATGAAGCGCACGCCGTACTCGGCTGCAACGTCCTCTCCCCGCTTATCCGCGGTGACGATAGTGATGCGGTCCGGCGTAACCGTGAAATGGCGGAGGATGAGCGGCAATACGCCCTGCCCGATGCTCCCGAATCCTACGATAAGGATCTTGCCGTTGAACGAATGCTTTTCCATTTCCTCAAAATGTCTCTCGACGAACTAGATTGATAATTGTCTCGGCAGTATACCGACTAATTGAGCGTAAGTCAAAAAAACCGCGCCTGTGCACAATCCCGCAATCCACTTTCTTGGAAGAAAACCGCCTAGGGAGAGACCCGTACCTGCGGTACTCTAAAAGAAATGACGCACCGCATCCAGAACTTTGAGGCGCTCGCCGGAAGTCATGAGCGCCGTGACGCTCTATCGATAGCGGAGGCGGGCCTCGCGGCTATCGATGTGGGTGCGGCGCTCGCGCGCGCACTCCGCATCGAGGGCGACGATCTGCTTCTGCAGGAGAAAAGATATCCGCTTGCGGAGCGCCGCATCTTCTTCATCGGCGTCGGCAAATGCGCGAACGCCGCGGCGCAAGCGGTGGAACGGATATTCGGCGATCGGCTCGAAGGCGGCATTGCTTTTGACGTCTCCCCCCTGGAGGGAACGCCCCTCCGGAAGGTAGAAGCCTACGTCGGCTCGCACCCCTTGCCGACCGAGGCGAACGTGCAGGCGGCAAAACGCATCGCGGCGTTCCTCACCGGACGGAGCGAAGCCGACCTCGTCATCACGCTCATATCGGGCGGCGGCTCCACCCTGCTCTGCCTCCCTCCCGCGTCCATGACCTGCACGGACGAAACGGCGCTCTGGAACGAACTCACGGCCCGCGGCGCGACGATCCAGGATATCAACACCGTGCGCAAGCACATCTCGCTCTTGCGCGGCGGCGGGTTGGCCGCCGCCGCGTATCCCGCCGAGATCGTCTCGCTCATCGTCTCGGACGTACCGGGGAACGACCTCGGATTCATCGCTTCCGGCCCGACCGTGCCGGACACCACGTCCGCCGCCGATGCGGAAGCGATCCTTGCGCGGTACGGCATCGCGCCCGCGGCAAATCTGGAGCTTCTGGAGACCCCGAAGGAGCCCAGGTACTTCGAGCGCGTGACCAATACGCTCTTCCTTACGAACGAAGACGCGCTCGCGGCGATGCAACATGAGGCGGAACGGCGCGAGTACCGGTGCGAAGTCGTGGATGATCGCTACGCCGGCGAGGCGCGTGAAGTCGGGCACGCAGTCGTGGAGAAGCTCCGCGACGCGCCGGCGAAGACCGTGCTCCTCTACGCCGGGGAGAGCACGGTCACGCTCGTCCCGTTAGAGACAAGGACTCCCGGAGTCCTGGCCGGCTCAACGCCGGCGTCTCTAACGGGACGAGGCGAACAGTATGGGAAGGGCGGGCGCAATCAGGAAATGGCGCTCGCGGCATTGAACGAACTCCGCGAAGGCGAGCTCATCCTGCCGTTCGCCTCCGACGGGCGCGACAACACCGATTGCGCGGGAGCCATCGGGGACGACGTGACGCGCGCGCACGTCTTCGCGCACAACCTCTCGATAGAGGAATATCTCGACGCCCACAAAGCGTACGATTTTTTCGCCGCAACCGGCGATTCAATCGTTACCGGTTATACCGGTTCTAATGTGTCCGACCTTATCATCGCAATGAAAAAATAAACATGAAAAAAGACGCTTTCATACTCTGGTTCGAAGACATCGGCATGGACAACGTCGCGCAGGTCGGCGGCAAGAACGCTTCCTTGGGCGAGCTCATCCGCGCGCTTGAACCGCGCGGCGTGCGCATCCCGCACGGCTTTGCCGTCACCGCCGCCGCGTATTACCACTACCTGCAGCAGACCGGGCTCGACCTTTTCATAGAGAAAACCCTGAAAGGGCTGGACACGAAGAACCTGAAGGAGCTCGCGCGATGCGGGAAGCTGGTGCGCGAGAAGATGCGCGCGACGCCGCTCCCCGTCCGGCTCGAACGGGCCATCATTGACGCTTACGCGCGAATGGAGAAGCGGTACGGGAAGGACACCGATGTGGCCGTGCGCTCCAGCGCGACCGCCGAAGACTTGCCGGGCGCTTCGTTCGCCGGCGAACAGGAGACCTATCTCAACATCCGCGGCGCGGACGACGTCGTCCGCGCCGCCATTTGGACGATGGCTTCCCTCTTTACCGACCGCGCCATCTCCTATCGCGCCGACCGCGGTTTCGATCATATGAAAGTCGCGCTCTCCGTGGGCGTGCAGAAAATGGTCCGCTCCGACAAAGGCGCCTCCGGCGTGATGTTCACGGTGGACACCGAGAGCGGCTTCAAGGACGTCGTCATCGTGAACGCCACCTACGGCCTCGGAGAGATGATCGTGCAGGGGCACGTGACGCCGGACGAATACCTCGTCGCAAAATCAAAGATAGGAAAAGTGAAATCCCCTATCATCTGGAAGAAGCTCGGCACAAATTCTAAGAAGATGATCTACGCGACCGGCCGCTCCTCGGTCCAACAAACGAAAGTCGTCGCGACGCCGGCAAACGACGCGAAACGATTCGTGCTCACGGACGATGAAATAGTGACGATGGCCACCTGGGGCGCCATCGTGGAAGAGCATTACTCTAAGCGCGCGAAGAAGTGGACGCCGATGGATATGGAGTGGGCGAAGGACGGCATCACCAATGAACTCTTCCTCGTGCAGGCGCGGCCGGAGACCGTGCAGGCGGGGCGCGATTTCTCCAAGCTCATTGAATACAAAGTGTCCGGTCAGGGCAAAGAGCTCGTGCGCGGCATCTCGGTCGGGTCCAAGGTCGCCGTGGGGAACGTGCACGTCATTATGAACCCGAAGCAGATACGCGAGTTCAAGAAAGGCGAAATACTCGTGACAACGATGACCGATCCGGACTGGGAGCCCATCATGAAGATGGCGAGCGCCATCGTTACCGACAAAGGCGGGCGCACTTCTCACGCCGCCATCGTATCGCGCGAGCTCGGCC